>CAYYEC010000500.1:2244-3169 GCA_964470745.1 uncultured Eubacteriales bacterium
ATTTTCTCCTCAATCAGATCTCTTATTTTCCACCAGCTTTTTCCCCAATTACAGAATAGGCTTCTGTCTTTTGGTGCTCTACCTAATAACCGTTGAACCACTATTTGGGGATTCAAGTATTCTAAAAATGTTATACAACGTTCAATAAACTGGTTCATATCTATGGGAATAATCTTTTTTTCTTCAAACATACTCCCAAGCACAGTATCCTCCAATATAAACATGGAGTGACATTTCACCTGTTCAGTCTCTAGCGATGAAATAACTCTAGCTCCTTCAATAACATCATCTATATTGTCCATAGGAAGATCAATTATATAGTGAGTACACGAACCTAACTCAAACCTGTTTATTCTATTCATTGCATCAATATATTCTGCCAAAAGGTGTCCTCTGTTTAATACTTTTAGTGTATGATAATTAATTGTTTGTAGTCCTAGTTCTATTACTATGTCAACATTTTCCTTTAGGCTTGTTACTTTTAGAAAATCCAAATATCTATCATTTATACAATCAGGGCGAGTTGAAATATACATTGCAACAATATTTGTGGCACATGCTTCTCTTATATATTCTTTGAATTTACCTAAAGGCATATATGTATTTGAGAAATTTTGGAAATAAGCTATAAACTTATCAACATTATACTTTTTTCCGATATACTCTGCATTAGTTTTTAATTGCTCCCTTACTGAAACAGTATTGCAAAGATTCTCAAATCCAGCACCTTCTTCCCCACAAAAAATACAACCGCTACTACTTATACTGCCATCTCTATTGGGACAGGTTGTAGGTATGTTCACAGGTAATTTATATACTTTTCCATCATATTTAGTTTTTAAGTAGTCCGAAAACTTATTATAAAGCATGAACTCATCCCCTAACTCCTCTCTTTTAAAAAAGAGGGAAATTTAAATTGAATCCA
>CAYYEC010000501.1:0-3164 GCA_964470745.1 uncultured Eubacteriales bacterium
AATCTGTCCTTAGAGGAGTTCAAGAAATCAATGGATGGCATATATACTACTTCTTTATCAATGGATACACTGGATGAAGCACCATTTGCTTATAAACCTATGGAAGAAATTATTACTAATGTTCAGGATACTGTTGTAATAAACAAGATAATTAAACCTATTTATAATTTTAAGGCTTCGAATGATTAATCTAGCAAAAGAAGATAAGACAAAGGAATGTTTGTAAAAAATTGGAAGGTGATTTGATGCAGGAATTTTATAATAAATATTCAGCACATCAGATGTTGATGCAGCCAATAAAATTAATAGGATATCCAAAAGCGAAAGATAAAATTGATGTGTTGAATAGACTAAAAGCATATGTAGATACAAAAGATATAGAATATATATATCCTCTTGTTTTTGAAAAGAACATTGAACTTGCTTCAATTGCTGCAAATATAGTTACAGAAATAATGAAAAAAGTACAAGGGAAACACTGGAATAGTATATATGATGAAGTTAAATATACAAAGATCAATGTTGGAACAATGACTAAACTTCTTACTTTTACTCCGGATATATCTATGCATCTTTTGGGGAGTGCTTCATTAAACAGCAATGGATTTATACGAGAGGAAGCTTTGAAGCTTATTATGCAGGTCGAGAGTGCTAGTGCAATTCCATATATTCTATTAAGACTGAATGACTGGGTATTGTCTGTGAGAAATCTAGCAGAACATATTTTAAAGAATTCACTTTGTGCAGATAATGTTGATGTATTTATTGATAATGCTTATCTTGTAAACAAGTTACAAAATGTGTTAAGGGTAAACTTAAAGAATACAAGACAGGAAATTGTAAATTATCTCAAAGATGATATATTAAAAGATAAAATAAAGTGTAGTATGAAGCACCTGCAGGTTAAGACAAGACTGTTCTGCTATATGTTATTGAGTGAAAAGATTTCCTATGATACAGATATTATAGATTCTGCACTTAAAGATAAATCATTTGAAGTAAGAATATGGCTTGTTAAAGTTATTGGAAATCTTGAATTTGACAAAAAAATTAATATAATAGGTAAACTGCTTAAGGATAAGTCAGCTAAGGTTAAAACGGTAGTATTGAGGAATTATGAGAATGTTGTTTGTCTTAAGTTTAGAGAAAGCCTTGAAAGCCTTGTTGTAGACGAATATGCATCTGTTCGAGATGAAGCAAGGTTTATTATGAAAAAACATTCATTTATAAAAGACTTTTCTGAATTTTATAGACGGCATATACGTGTAAAGCCTACACCTGGCGCGTTAATTGGATTGGGTGAAACTGGAGAAAAGAGTGATTTTACTATAGTTGCTAAGTTCAATACACATGAGGAACCTCAAATTAGGCTCGCGTCAATGATAGCTATGTGGTATCTTTCAAAAGATGACGCCGTTGAGCAAGTACTGTTGTCTTTAGATTCCAATGTAGCTAAGATTAGAAAAACAGCAAAAAAGTTTTTAAGAAATTCAAAAATGCCGGTTGTACTTTATGAAATGAAAAAGAAATTAAAGAATGATGACTGTGATACTCAACTTTTTGCCCTTGATATGATATATGGATATGGAGGATGGCATGCTCTTGAAGGAATTCTATTTGCTATTTCAAATTATGAAGGGTCGGTTTGGGATAAATCAAAAAGGCTGCTTGATAGTTGGCTGATTAGATCTTCTAGGATCTATTCAAAACCGGATATTGCTACTGCTAGAACAATATCTGATCTTTTTGAAGTTATTTGCAATAAAAGACTATTAGCTAATAAAGTAATTGGAGAATTACAATTTGTCATTGAAACAAGAAGGTGAGTAAAAAGTAATATTGCTTAATTTTCTATTTAGGAGGTGAAAATCATGATTTGGAGAGATCCCGCCTTGTAACGGAGGTGGTATAAATGTCCAGAAGCTATAAAAGGACACCTGTTTGCCAAGATGGATATGGAACAAAGTCTTTGCAATGGTATAAGAGATATGCAAACAAAAAAGTGCGTAGAACCAAAGAAATTGCTAAGGGGAAAGCTTATAGGAAAGTTTATGAGACATGGATTTTTCGTGACTATGCTTTTAGAAAAACTCTAAGTCAATACAAAAATGAGATTATGAATAATCTGAAATATCATATGATGGTTTATGGAAGTATTGATAAATCGCCAAGCTGGTTTAGAAGAGAGTATTACGATAAGTACAATAAATGTTGGAAGAAATATTATTATTGGAAATAAGTTTACTTAGAGGTAGAAAAACAAATTAATAGAGTTTTTAATGAAATGATGCTGACGATGGGTAATCCTTGAGTCAGCTTTTTTTTAGAAATAAGGTGGTAGTTTGAAGTGTTTCGTTTTATACAATATTAGTTGAAAGTGCAATAGTTTGACTTTTGTTAAGTGGTAATGTTAAAATCAAGAAGGATAATAAAAAATAAGTGGCTGTTAAGTTAATTCACAATTATACATAAAGTAGTTGCAAAAGTAATATGTTTTTTTTTAGGGGTAAAATGTCCCTTTCCAGGTGATTGGTAACATATGAAATTTGATTGAAAGCCTTTTGTATCAAGGGATTTAGAGTTGTCTGAATACAAAAATGAATAAAGAATGTGCATTAAATGTACATTTGGTAGACATGAAGGAAGGTGAAGTTATAAAAATAGCTTTACCTTCTTTTAGTTTTGTATTTAGCTTGAAAAATGAGGAATATATATTGAGGAAAATCCTCCATGTACACCATAGGTGAACTAAGCTACTCAATTAATGTAGGATTTGACTTTTTTATTTATAATGAATGCAGAAATTTTTATAAAACAATAAAAACATATTGACAAGAAAATAAAAATAGTAGTATAATGATATTAACAAATTGATAATATCAAATAATAAATAACAAATTTAAAATGATGAGGTATATTGAAATGGTAAATAAACAAGGACTTACAGAGGAAGAATTCTTAGCAACATATGATGCAAGCAAATTTGAGAGACCTTCGGTGACAGTAGATATGATGATTTTTACCGTAACTGATGAAGAAAACAAAAACTACAGGAAGCTTCCTGAAAAAGTCTTAAGATTATTAATGATTAAAAGAGGAGACCACCCATACATTGGACAATGGGCTCTTCCGGGCGGATTTGTACAGATGGATGAGAGCTTGGA
>CAYYEC010000502.1:0-3152 GCA_964470745.1 uncultured Eubacteriales bacterium
CTCCTACATTTCTAGGATTCATAAAATGATCCATAACTTTTTCACTATACATAATGATTCCTTCTTTCTAAAATTTACTCTAATTTTAATTCTCTTTTCCTGCCAGTTCATACAGTGGGGACATTTCTCTTAATCTCTGGACAATCATAGGTAAAACTTCCAACAAATAATCAACATCTTCCATTGTGTTCGATTCACCAAATGTAATTCTTAATGAACCATGTGCAATTTCATGAGGCAATCCGATCGCCAATAATACATGTGAAGGGTCAAGAGAACCAGAAGTACAAGCTGAACCGCTTGAAGCTTGAATTCCTTTCATATCTAACATAAGAAGCAAAGACTCACCCTCGATAAATTGAAATGAAAAATTCAAATTACCAGGCAATCTTTTATATCTATCACCATTCAATTTAACAAAATGTATATTTTTTGTTATTTCTTCATAAACTTTATCTCTTAAAGCTAAGAGTTTAGCATTATATTGGTCTACATTTTTAGAAGCTAATTCTATAGCTTTTCCAAGGCCTACAATAGCAGCAACATTTTCAGTGCTAGCTCTTCTTCCTCTTTCCTGAGCGCCACCATGAATAAAAGATGTAATCTTTACACCTTTCTTTATGTAAAGTGCACCAACTCCCTTAGGACCATAGAATTTGTGAGCAGAAAGGGATAATAAATCAATATTCAAATCTTTAACATCTATATGAACATTTCCAATAGCCTGTACTGCATCTGTATGAAAATAAACACCTGCTTCTTTTGCAACTTTTCCTATTTCAGCTATTGGCTGAATTGTCCCTATTTCATTATTAGCAAACATAATTGTTATAAGAATGGTATTTGGTTTTATTGCTTGTTTTACCTGTTCTGCCGTTACCAATCCGTTTTCATCAACGGGTAAATATGTAACCTCAAAACCATCACTTTCCAGATACTCACATGTATGCAACACAGCGTGATGTTCTATAGAAGTAGTAATAATATGATTACCTTTTTGCTTATTGGCATAAGCTATACCTTTTATTGCCCAATTATCTGCCTCAGTACCTGAACCAGTAAAGAAAATTTCTTTTGATTGAGCGCCCAAAGCCAATGCAACCTTATCTCTTGCCTCCATAATCGCTTTTTTACACTCTCTACCAATTGTATGAATAGAAGAAGGATTACCAAAACTTGTAGTGAAATATGGTATCATTGCCTCAAGTACTTCTGGATTAACTGGAGTAGTAGCGGCGTAATCCATATATATCAATTTATTGCTCATTTTTTTAATCACCTATCCTTATTTAAAAATTCAGTAATAACATTACTCTAAATGCTTTTTATTTATAGATATCAAATTATAGAAATAGATTTTATTATTCGATATCTATAGTATGTATATATGTTGTCTAAAAGATATTACATAGAAGAAATATACAACATATAAACAGAAGTATATTATTTTACAATATTTTAACAAGAAATGTAAAATGTCTATTGCAAAAATATAGTTTGCTTATTCTCTATATAAATATATGCCCAACAAATTATGCCTTAAACAATAAAGAGGTCATATATAGTAAATAAAATCGTCAATAGAATTTGCTTTCTTATATTCTTCTACTAAATCCTGTAAAGTTATAGAATCTACAACTTCATTTATTTTATCTCTCATTCTTTCCCAAATTAATTTAGTTACACAACCATTAGACCTTGTGCAATCTACTGGATCTTTTTCCATAACACAATCCACAGGTGCTAAAGATCCTTCTAAAGTTCTAAGAATTTGACCTATTGTAATATCCTCTGGATTCTGCGACAGAATATATCCCCCTTGAGAGCCTCTTATACTATTAACCAAACCAGCTCTTCTTAATGCGGCAAATAGTTGTTCCAAATAATTCTCTGAAATGGCCTGTCTTTCTGCAATACTTTTTAATGAAATATGCCCATCCGATGAATTTATAGCTAAATCCACCATTGCTTTAACCCCGTATCTACCCTTTGTAGATAATTTCATATTAAATACCTCCAATCCCAAGTATATTACTTGGATTTGTATTTTCAATATAGCACTTTGTCAAATAAATGTCAATATTAATGTTTAGTAAAATTATATTGAATCTAAAATTTGTACATTTTTATTAAAATATATCCTTGATAAAAAGCATTTGTATAGATTTAAAGTATTTGCATTTTAGGTTAAAAATATTTTATAAAATACAATTATTATAAGATTGCATAATTGTTTTTTATAGAATATTATAATTTGAGAAGTAGATTACATAAATTAAATACCTGTTATTCTGTCGTGTAGATATATTGTCATGACATGAATGTTGTTGATTAATGGATTAAGTATTGTTAAATCCAATTGTTTAATTAAAGATGCTATAGTTTATAACGTTATTAAGTGTTGAATTATTTGTAATGACATCACTACATAAGGCTGTCATTTTATAATGACCAAAGGATAAAAACTAGAAATTTACTGCGTTTATGCAACAAGGCAGACACAAAATCTGCCTGATATTAAGGTATTGTAAAAATAAAAAGCGATAGGAGTTTCTATTTTATTCCGCCCTTATTGCTTTTTATTTTCTATTCTACATTATAACTCTTAAGGATTTTCCAACTCTAGTCGTGCTTATCCTATTTTCACCTTTTGCTATAGCATTTATAAGCTCACCTGATTTATTTATCATTCAAATGTTCTTTACAAAATTATCAGTAGCAGTATTTGCAGCTTTTGCTGCATCCGATACAGAATGACAAGACTTCTCAAATATAAGATACTCAGCATTAATTTTATTTTTTTGAAATGTAGTTCTTTAATTTTTCTTCGTATATATACATTTTTTCTCCTATTCCGGCTGAGTATTTCTCAATCTACAATATTCAGCTACAGTTTTATTCTCTTCTATAGCCTGAGTTTTGAGTAACCTGTATGCGACCAAAATTGTAATTAAAAATAATATCGATGTTATAGATGCAACATTAAAGCTGCTCAAGCTCAGTTTTTGTATAAGTACCTGTAGTGTAGCGAAAAAGCCGAATAATATAAATGCCGCAGCAGATACAAGATTAATCGTTCTTTCGGGTATTTATTTACACATTACAACGCCTATAATAATTCCTATTGCATCAGCAATCAGCATCCCCGTTGT
>CAYYEC010000503.1:0-3142 GCA_964470745.1 uncultured Eubacteriales bacterium
TTAAAAGGCTAAGATAGTAATCTTTATCATCATTGTCTCTAAATAATAGAAATTCAGATACGCTTCTGCACATAATATGGTAGATTGCCTCGCTATGTTTTGATCTAGCCTTTCTTGGCATCATAATCATCTCCATTGTAGTTTTACAATATTATATAGCAGAATATTTGTTTTGTAAATAGTCTCTTGAACATTTGTTCGTTTTCGAGAACTGTCCCCATAACCTAGTGTCACCCATTGATTTACTCCTGATACAATACAGTTGACAAATATCTTTCACCTGTATCCGGCAGCAATACAACTATTAGCTTGTCTTTGTTTTCAGGTCTTTTTGCAAGCTGGATAGCAGCATATACAGCAGCTCCGGATGATATACCTATAAGTAATCCTTCTGTTTCTGCAAGCTTTCTTGAGGTTGTAAATGCTTCATCATTTTTTACTCTTATAACTTCATCTAAAACCTTAACATTTAAGACATCGGGGACAAATCCTGCGCCAATCCCCTGAATCATATGAGGTCCAGACTTTTCCCCAGATAAGACAGCTGAACTATCCGGTTCCACAGCAACAATTTTAACATTTGGATTCTTATTTTTTAAAATCTCTCCAACTCCTGTAATAGTTCCTCCTGTGCCAATTCCAGCAACAAATATATCAACTTTACCATCAGTATCTGCCCATATTTCTTCTGCTGTTGTATTCCTGTGAATTTCTGGATTTGCAGGGTTTTTAAACTGCTGTGGCATAAAAGAATTTGGAGTTTGTTCAATTATTTCTTCAGCCTTCCTAATAGCACCTTTCATTCCTTCTGCACCGGGAGTAAGTACTAATTCAGCACCTAATGCCTTTAATAAATTTCTTCTTTCTACACTCATAGTATCAGGCATAGTAAGTATCAACTTATATCCTCTTGCAGCTGCAATCCATGCAAGACCAATACCAGTATTACCACTTGTAGGCTCAACAATAACAGTATCCTTATTTATCAATCCTCTTTCTTCTCCGTCCTTAATCATGGCATAACCTATTCTGTCTTTAACACTGCCACCTGGATTAAAATATTCAAGTTTTGCAATAATTTTCGCTTCAACACCTTCTTTTTCTATATAATTTGATAATTCAAGTAGCGGCGTTTTTCCTATTAATTCTGTCAAACTTTTCGCAATTTTACTCATATTAATGCCTCCATTCAATTTATTTTTTATTTCTATTTTTCCGATATGTTTACTTGGTTTTATTTTATTCTAAAAAACAAATTTTGTCAATATATTTTTAAATTATATTATACCTATTTTTAGTCTCTAAATCCAATACTTTATTTTAACCTTCCCTAAATATAATACATAACTTCTCCCTCGTTACTCATTTTTTCGTATTCATTAACCAAGTCCTCTAAAGTAATATCATCAACTAATGAATTAATACTCTTATTCATTTTTTCCCATACTTGTACTCGAACACATTTCTCAATATTATTCCTTTCATGGAAATTATCTTCTTCTTTACTCACTACAACAAGCTCCCCTTCAAGAACTCTTAATATAGATCCCACGGTAATTTTTGATGGGCTATCTCCTATTATATAACCGCCCTGAGGGCCTTTAATACTCTTTACAATACCAGCCTTTCTAAGTATTGAAAAAACCTGTTCCAAATAACTGATTGATATATTCTGTCTTTCAGCTATGCTATTTAAAGCAACTTGATCCCCTAAAGAATGTGCCGCTAAATCTACCATAGCACGAAGTCCATATCTGCCTTTAGTTGAAATCTTCATATTCCTCACCTCAAGTATTATCCAACTTTTCCTATATGTTTAATACTATATTATAGAATATTTATGCTAATGTCAATAAAATAAAAACTTATAGACATCAATTCCATTCATTTTTGCTTCTTTTATTATCACTTCAAGGAGCCAAATCATGTAACAAATCAAGAGGATGACTTTTTTGATCTCTTTTAGAGAATCAAAAGAACCATCCCCTTGATTTGTTCATTCCTAATAGTTTGATAGTTTTCCTCGAAGTCCTTCAAGAGCTTCACAATCCGTGCATCCATTCCTAGCTCCGCCATCTTTGCATGTCTGAAGGCAGTGATTAATGGATTTTTTTAGTAACTCAATTTCTTTCTCAGCCAATGGAATATTCTTCATAAAAACCTCCTAAAACCATTTGTTTTTCCTATAGTATTGCCAACATATAACAAGTTCTATCCATATATTTTATGGAAGATTTATGTGAATTGTGACCATTTTCATACGACTAACAATAGTTATTTGATTCTCGAGCCAGCCACCTAGTGGTTTGTAACACTTCATTTTTATAATCCTATTTTAAGTGTTACAAATCCACTTCCTCTGTCTGTGGTCTGCACACCCTAAAAAAACATACATTACAGACCACTAGTATATAAATAAAATAATTTTTTATTGAATATCAATTCTAATTTATTGTTTTTCAATAAAAACATATTGCATTTCAAAATTTATTATGCTATAATTTTTTTGATAAATTTTACAGGAGGTCTTTTAAATGCAAAATAAAAAAACTCTACACCACTTTACCAAGATACTTTTAGATTTTATGTTTTACTGCGGTATTGTAGTCTGTGTATTTGTTCCAGCAATAATCTACGAGTTTATTCCATATACCATTATAGGCCAAGACATCCGTTTGCAGTTTACAGTTATATTAATATCATCAGGCATCGCAGCACTATATATTTTATGGACACTGAGATGTATTTTTAAAACGCTTTTAAACACTAACCCGTTTACCCCGAAAAATGTAGTGCTCTAAGAAAAATGGCTGCCGCATCCTTCGTAATTTCAGCTTTATATATAATTAAATGTTTGTTCTTTTTTACACCGGCAACAGCAATACTTGTTATTGTCTTTGCCATAGCAGGTCTCTTCTCGCTGGTTCTGTCAGATGTATTCCAGCAGGCAGTACAGTACAAAGAAGAAAATGACTTAACGGTTTAAGGAGTGATGAATAATGCCCATTATTGTTAATCTCGATGTAATGATGGCAAAAAGAAAAATTGGATTGACAGAGCTTGCTGGACTGGTGAACATCACTCCTGCAAATTTGTCAATTCTTAAGAACAACAAAGCAAAGGCAATTCGCTTTTCTACCTT
>CAYYEC010000504.1:0-3122 GCA_964470745.1 uncultured Eubacteriales bacterium
ATTGAGAATTGAGGTTGAGTTTATTTATGAATAAAATAGAATTACTCGCGCCTGCTGGTAATTTAGAAAAGCTTAAGATGGCAATTATATATGGTGCTGATGCTGTTTATCTTGCTGGTCAGCAGTATGGGCTTAGAGCTTCAGCCGATAATTTTACCTTGGAAGAAATGAAGGAAGGTATTGAATTTGCTCATGAAAGAGGAAAAAAGGTCTACGTGACAATGAATATTATTCCTCATAATAAGGACTTGGACCAAATACCAAAGTATGTTGAAGAAATTTCAAAAATGGATATAGATGCAATAATTGTTGCTGATCCGGGTATATTATCTATTGTAAAAGAAGTAAATCCGAGTATTGAGGTACATTTAAGTACTCAAGCAAACAATACAAATTGGAAAAGTGCAGAATTTTGGTATAAACAAGGAGTAAAAAGAATAGTCTTAGCTAGAGAACTATCCCTTGAAGAAATAAGAGATTTGAAAAAGAAAACGCCAAATGATCTTGAATTAGAAGTCTTTGTTCATGGTGCCATGTGTATTTCTTATTCTGGAAGATGTCTGTTGAGCAATTATATGGTTAATAGGGATTCAAACAGAGGAGCTTGTGCGCATCCCTGCAGGTGGAAGTATTATTTGGTTGAAGAAAAAAGACCAGGAGAATATATGCCTGTATATGAAGATGATAGAGGCACTTATATTTATAATTCAAAAGACCTTTGCATGATAGAATATATACCAGAACTAATAGATACTGGTGTTCAGAGCCTAAAAATCGAAGGTAGAATGAAAAGCTCTTTTTATGTTGCAACAGTTGTTAAAGCATATAGAGAAGCATTAGACCTATATTATAGTGACCCAGCTGGTTATAAAACGAACCAAGAATGGATTAAGGAAGTATCAAAGGCCAGTCATAGAGATTATACAACTGGATTTTTCTTTGAAAAACCTTCAGGAAATGAGCAAATATATACTACCAGCGCATATATTAGAGGGTATGATTTTATTGGAATGGTGCTGGAATATGATACTGAAAGCGGGATTGCAACTGTTGAACAAAGAAATAGAATGTTTGTAAATGAAGAAATAGAAGTTGTAAATCCGAAAGGTGAGTATTTTACTCAAAAAATATCTGGCATGAAGGATTCAAAAGATAATGATATTGAGGTTGCTCCTCATCCACAAATGATAGTTAAAATGCCTATGGAACGTCAAGTTGACAGGTATACTATGCTTAGAAAAAAGTCAAGTTAATTATTTTTACAAAAAGTTTACTAAAACGATTGACTTTATGGGAATTAGGTGTTATTATATTTATAATTTAATACAGAAGGTTCTTATCAAGAGAGGTGGAGGGACTGGCCCTATGAAACCCGGCAACCGGTATAAGGTTTATTTAAAATACTTGGTGCTAAATCCTGCAGTTAAACTGACAGATAAGAGGATTGTTGAAAAAATTCATCTCCTACTCTTAATCAGTAGGAGATTTTATTTTATATAGATAAAATCAAGGGGAGTGGTAAAAATGCCAATTAAAATTCCGGATAATCTTCCGGCTATGGACATATTAAATAATGAGAATATTTTTGTAATGGGTGAAGATAGGGCGTTTCATCAAGATATACGTCCACTAAAGATTGTTATTTTAAATCTTATGCCTACTAAAATCACGACAGAGACGCAATTACTAAGATTACTTGGAAATACACCTTTACAGGTCGATGTGGTTTTATTACATCCGAAAACTTATACTTCTAAAAATACTCCATCAGAGCATTTAAAGACTTTTTATCAAACTTTTGATGATATAGAACATCGAAAGTTTGATGGAATGATTATAACAGGAGCACCTGTGGAACAAATGCCATTTGAAGAAGTAAGCTATTGGGAAGAACTAAAGGCTATTATAGATTGGGGTATTGAAAATGTAACTTCAAATTTATATATATGTTGGGGCGCTCAGGCAGCATTATACTATCATTATGGTATTCAGAAGCATCCATTTAAAAATAAAATGTTCGGTGTGTTTTCTCATAAGGTAAATGTTAAAAATACCAAGCTATTACGTGGATTTGATGATGAGTTTTTTGCTCCTCATTCCAGACATACTGCAAACAAAAGAGAAGATATTGAAAAGGTTGATGATCTGGAGATTTTGTCTGAATCAGAAGAATCAGGAGTTTATATAGTAAAAACAAAAGGAGGTAAGCAAATTTTTGTAACTGGTCATTCCGAATATGATCCTCTTACATTACAAGCAGAGTATGAGAGGGATATATCAAGAGGATTAAATATAGAAGTACCCAGAAATTATTATCCAAATAATGACCCTACAAAAGAACCTATAGTTAGATGGAGAGGTCATTCGAATTTGTTGTTTTCAAATTGGTTAAATTACTATGTATATCAGGAAACACCTTATGATTTAAATAATAAATATAAATACTAAAAATAATGGAGGAGATAATTATGAGTGAAAGAAAATTAGGATTTGATACATTACAAGTGCATGCAGGTCAGGAAGCAGACCCAACAACAGGTTCAAGAGCAGTACCTATTTACCAGACAACTTCATATGTTTTTAAGGATGCTGAACATGCTGCAAATCTTTTTGCCTTGAAAGAATTCGGAAATATTTATACTAGGATTATGAATCCAACTACTGACGTTTTTGAAAAAAGAGTAGCAGCTCTTGAAGGTGGAGTCGGAGCTTTAGCTGTTGCATCAGGTTCAGCTGCCATAACATATTCTATTTTGAATATTGCAGGTAGTGGAGATGAAGTTGTTGCTGCCAATACTTTATATGGAGGTACGTATAACTTATTCAAGCATACATTACCAAAGCTTGGTATAAAAGTACATTTAGTCGACCCGGATGATATTGAGAATTTTGAAAATGCAATTAATGAAAATACAAAAGCTGTTTACATTGAAACATTAGGTAACCCTCAAATAAATATAGTTGATATTGAGGCAGTAGCTGAAGTTGCACATAAGAATAAGATTCCATTAATAGTTGATAACACATTTGGAACTCCTTATCTGATAAAACCAATAGAATTTGGTGCAGATATTGTAGTGCATTCTGCTACAAAATTTATAGGAGGTCATGGTACTTCTATA
>CAYYEC010000505.1:0-2487 GCA_964470745.1 uncultured Eubacteriales bacterium
GTATCATACTTGTATATAGTAATTTTACTAATAAATTAATATTGTAATATAGTATTATTACAATCAGTAACTTATAGTAATATAAAAGAGGACAATAATATAATAATTATTGCAAAATAATAATAAAATGTAATTTATAGTTATTACAATACAATACAATACAACTATAAAATGTATATAATATTATTCATTATTATCATATTATTATAAGTATTATATTAAGCACACATCTCAACATTAAGGATCATAAGTTGTTAAATAATATAAGTTTAATAACAAAAATGTAGAAAATAGTGTTGATATAGTATGAGTGAAAGATTCTTAGGCAAATCTTTCCATTGCCGATAAAAGAATCTGGAAGTAATAAAGGTTAATATTCTTAGGGAATTGTATAAATTGGAAATCTTTTTTAAAAAAATGATATTCTATGAATATCTTAACCAAAAGAATAAAGAATTAGCAGAGCTTATTATTAAAGTTGTTAAGCGGAAGAGTTGTCTTTTGGAACAGCTGATCATCCATAGTGGAATAAAGAGCTAGACAACTCTTCCTATATAAAAAAAACAAAATTTAAATATGAATTTTTCTGTAATTTATATTGGAACAGTTGATTGATTCAACCAAATTTGTAAAAAAAATTACAATTTAAAGTATAAATACAACATCCTTTCTTTAAAGGGTAGTTATATTTTGCGAATCTGGGTTGATTAAATCCACAGTATAAGGAATAGGGAGCAATCTTTATTCTTAATAATACTTAGATAGCAGAAGATTAGTTAAAAAAGTGAAATAATCAGATGCAAACAACAAAACAAGAGAAATGCCCATATTTTGTAGGTTGTAATGTGATATTTAAGTCAGCATATTACTGTTACCTGAAATATAAAAAATGTGTGCAATATCAAATCTATGAGTATCAAAAGACATCAAGAGAAAAGCTCTTAGGCGTATTTAAAACATATAATGAAAGAAAAAAAGAGAATGAAAAAGATGGCAATTAAAGATAAAATTGGGATTGTTTTGATTAAAGAGGCAATGAAATATAGAAGGGAATTAAAGAAATTAAGAAGGAAAGTAAAAATTCAGGAATATAAAAATCTATTAAAGAAATTGAAAGGGGAATCATAAGATGGAAAATATAGATTTTCTTAAAATGACGATTGGCATAAGCAAACAAGAGATTATACAAATGTGTTTGATAATTGGTGTAATTTCTGCTATAGTCGTAGTTATAGTAATTGCATTATCAGATTAGAAGGTTAAAATAATGACTGAACAATGGGAAATTGATTTATATGAAAAAGAGTGTAAGAAAATAAGACCAATATGTGGGGTTAAAGGGGAATGTATAATTGATGTAGGTTCTCCGTTTAGCGTATTGAATCTGTTTCCAAAACCAGATAATGTAAGTAGTGTCTATCCAGAGGGGGTATTAATTAATGGAATGGGACAACAATTTGGAGTTAGTTTATATGTGGATCAGAGGTTTGATGCGGATTTCGATGTTAAGTTTATAATACCATTTAGAAGGCAGGATTCAAATGGGGGTAATATAAATATGAAATTATATGTATATGCCTATAAGACAGATGGTAGTGAATATTTTAATGGATGGAATGTAGAAAATGGCGTAGTCGTATATTATCCATATAGTAGCTATCTTGAGTATTATCAATGGGTATATATTCTTCATTGTGAGAATTTTGAAGTAGGGGATCTCATAGGATTTGTGATGGAAATGAATCAAAACAGTAGGTCGGTCTATATATATAGTATAAATGTCACATATAAAAAAAGAAGAGATTAATATGAGTGAGTTGTGGGAATTAGAACAATATGAGAAAAATTGTGAAATGATAAAACCAAGATGTGCAGAAAAAGGAAGTGTACTGTGGAATGTAGGATCTCCGTTTTCAGTAATGAATTTGATTCCAGTACCAAATGATCCATATTACATTTATTCTTCAGGAATATATTTACAAACGAATAATTATTTTGGGGTAAATATCTATATAGATGATAGATTCGATACGGATTTCGATATAAAGTTTGTAGTACCATTTCAGCGTATAGATGGTAATGGGGGTAGTATTGAGTGGAAAATGTTTGTATGGGGTTATAATACACTTATAAATGAGGGATATAGCGGGTATAATATAGAAAATGATGTTTCAGTTATAATGCCGTATGCAACTTCAAATCAGTATTATTATCAATTGGAATATATCCTTAATTCTGAAAATGTTTATGTTGGTGATGTAATATATTTTATGCTAAAGTTGTTTACAGCAAGCAGACAGATGTATATATCTGAAATAAATATAACTTACAAAAAAAAAAGGGGGTAATAATGACTGAACAATGGGAAATTGACCAATATAATAAAAATATGGCAAAAATAAGACCACATTGTAAGAAGGGTGAAGTCTTAGGTGATGTAGGTTCTCCGTTTAGCGTATTGAATCTGTTTCCAAAACCAGATAATGT
>CAYYEC010000505.1:2497-3094 GCA_964470745.1 uncultured Eubacteriales bacterium
TAGGTTTAAAACCATGCTATGAAGGGGGAACTCAAAATGCTTCGGGTATTCTTATTGATGCTGTTGGTGAAAAGTTTGGATTTGGTATCTTTATTGATAAGCAATGGGATGATAAATTTGATATTAAAATTATAGTAGGATTTGTTAGAGGTGATCCAAACAATGATACAATAGATTTTAAGCTGTGTGTAGGAGCATATAAAACAGATGGAAGCGAAGCGGGGAATCCATTTAATATAGAAAATAATGTGAATATAGAATTTCCAGCGTGTGAAAGCCCAAACATTGAGAAATATATATATATATTAAGAAATGAAAATATTGAAAAGGAAGATGCTGTGGTATTTCAATTTGAAATGAATGAAGCAAGTAGGCAAATAATTATATCGTTATGTTCGATAATATATAAAAAAAAGAGGGATTAAAAAAAAATGACAAAACATAAAGTATGTGAAGGGTGTAAAAACGAAAAATATCCAGTATGTAAAGCTGTAATAATGAAGGATGGAAAGTTTATGAGAATTGATAAACTAAGACCGTTATTTAGATGTGGATTGAAGGATAAAAGTGAAGTAGTAGATATGAGAGTATCACCAT
>CAYYEC010000506.1:0-3093 GCA_964470745.1 uncultured Eubacteriales bacterium
GATAATCTGGAAGCAGCCTTTGACGTTTTTGCAAAAATCATTGCCCCTCCTACAGGTCTATCAAGTCTATGAACAAGTCCTAAAAACACATTACCCGGTTTATTATACCTTTCTTTAATATCTTCTTTTAAAATACTAAGCAAATCTTCATCATTTGTATCATCTTTTTGTGACAGGATATTAATAGGTTTATTTATCACCAGCAGATGATTGTCCTCATATATTATTTCAACTTTGTTCAAGTAAATACCTCCTGTTTTAGCAGTATTAACTGTCAACTGTTAACTGCCAATCGTTAACTATCAGCTAACTCTCCCATCTTCCATAAATCCCACATGGCAATATCAACTCATTAGAACTGGATGGAATACCAACTTCTCCACAAGAAATTTCTCCGTTATATTTCCCCTTCAGTAAAACATTTAACATATTACCTAATACAGTTGGTGAAAATCCAGTTGTGTATGAGTTTATTAAGAAAAAAAGTGGCTTATCTGAAAGTATATCTTTACATTGCTCCACAAAGCCATATAAGGATTCCTCAATTTTCCATATCTCGCCTTTGGGC
The DNA here is from genome assembly GCA_964470745.1 of uncultured Eubacteriales bacterium. GTDB lineage: Bacteria > Bacillota > Clostridia > DSM-8532 > CAYYEC01 > CAYYEC01. The sequence goes on from CAYYEC010000506.1 coordinate 569, forward strand.
CCTCTCCCATATGAAGGTGGATCCATTATAACAGCATCGTACTTTCTGCCACGTCTTACTTCCCTCTGAACAAATTTCATGACATCATCAACAATAAATCTTACAGGCCTCTCACCTAATCCAGATAAGCTTAAATTTTCTTTAGCCCAATTTACCATTCCCTTTGCTGCATCCACATGGCACACTTCAGCTCCTGCACTTGCACATGCTACTGTTGCTCCACCGGTATAAGCAAATAGATTTAGAACACTAATAGGTCTATTTGCATTTTTTATTTTATCCATTATCCATTTCCAGTTCACAGCTTGTTCTGGAAAAAGACCTGTATGTTTGAATCCTGTTGGCTCAATATGAAATGACAGTTCTTTGTATCTAACTTTCCACGATGGCGGTAACTCCTTCTTGTATTCCCAGTTTCCTCCACCACTTTTACTCCTGTGGTAGTGAGCATCAGCATTTTTCCAAAGCTTATCCCCATTTATTTTAGGCCATATTATCTGAGGGTCAGGTCTTCTTAAAATATATTTTCCCCATCTTTCAAGTTTCTCACCATCTCCTGTATCTATTAACTCATAATCCTTCCAATCATCTGCAAGTATCAAACAACGTCATCCTTCCTATATTTAATGCCTAGTTAAGCATTAGGCTAAGGTTAGGACTAAGTTAAATATTATCCCCAACTTAACCTTAACTTAATTTACATAATTCTCTAAGTTTAGCAGCAAATTTCTCATCATCTTCCTTGCCTCTCTTCCTATGGCCCGAAGTTTTTCCTCCGCTTCGTCTTACTTTCTGAGATATATGTCTTTCAAATAATAACATGTCTATATTATCTTTATTATATACTAATCCATTCTGATTTATGGCATACGCATTTTTGGATAAAGCCATAGTTGCAACTCCAAAATCTTGAGTAACAACTATATCATTTTTTGCGACTCTGTTTATTAAAGCAAAGTCTACAGAATCACGACCTTTATCAACTATAATGACTTCAGAATAGTTATCTTTTATTTCATGACTTGTATCTGCAAACATTACAACTTTCAAATTATATTCTTTAGCTATCTTAACTATCAAATTCTTAACAGGGCATGCATCTGCATCCACAAAAATTTTCATTCTATTCTCCAATAAAAAATTCGTTCAACATTTTTCTAATAACAAAATCATCAATTTCTATTCCATAAAAAGTGCTAATAATCTAAATATTTCTTTATGAATTTTGGTAATTTAAAACATGCATCAAAAATATCTTCATTTATATATTTTGTATTATCTGACAACCTTGCTGCATCTGTATTCAGGGGATCATATTTTCCCGAAGCAAATGTAAAACTCCACATTCCTCCCGGATAACTTGGTATAACGCCTTTATATAATCTGGTGATAGGAAATAATTTTTTGAGTAAATTATATGTATTCCTCATTGTCTTTTTATAAAAAAAAGGAGATTCACTTTGACATACAAATATTCCATCATCTTTTAAGCACTTTTTAGCATTCTTATAGAATTTTTCCGTAAATAATTCTACAGCTGGTCCTATAGGGTCACTAGAGTCAACTATAATTACATCATAAGCTTTTTTGTTTTCTTCTTTTTCAACATATTTTATTCCATCATCAAATATGAAATTCACTCTTTTATCCTTTTCAACCTCTCCTGATATTTCAGGGATATGATTAATGCACTGTTTTACTACTTCCGAATCAATCTCAACCATATCTATTGATTTTGGTTCATCATATTTTATTATTTCATTTACAGCTCCACAATCTCCTCCACCAATTACCAGTACTTTTTCAGGATTATCATGAGTAACAATAGGAATATGGGAAATCATCTCATTATAAATATGGCCGTCCATTTGGGTCGATTGAACAACCCCATCCAGTACTAATGACTTTCCAAAATCATACAGGTCTACAATATTTAAATGCTGAAATGAAGTTTTAGCATCAGAAATAACCTCTTTAACTCTATACTTAAGCTTCATATTTTCCCTATCATCTTCAACTAACCATATTTCATCATCAACTTTGTCAAAATATTCAGGTAAAGCTTCTTTTTTCATAATTTTTGTCCGATTAATACTAATATATATTTTTTGCAATAAACATTTTACATTTCTTATTTAAATATTGCAAAATAATATACCTCTGTTTATATGTTGCTTACTTCTTGCATGTAATATCTTTTATGCGACATATATATTTTAGCCTTTAAAATCGAATTATTAACCACCTTTCTATAAAAAATACAGGATAAATTTATACTGTATTTTATGATATAATATTTTATTAATTTTAACTTTTTTATTATACTACATATAACGCGAAAAGTCTTTTACATCCTCATTAAAATTTCGCGTTATATTTCCGTTAAAACTCATAGAATACGAAAACAACCTTGTTTTGCCATGTAATTTACTTTTTGTGTTCTATATAAATATATCTTTTTTTAAAGTTAATATTATCCAGAGCTCTTTATTTTCCTGACATAGAAAAAGAGAAATTGGTAATAT
>CAYYEC010000507.1:0-3089 GCA_964470745.1 uncultured Eubacteriales bacterium
CCAATAAATCTTCACACAGCTTTGAAATATTGTCGATAAAATTATCTTGTCCAAGACTATTGTTCACAATAAAACATGTCTGATTATCACTGATATTTACATTAAATATTTCATATTTATCTCCAAACAGTTCATTAAATGTATTAATAATTCCAAAACGATGCAATTGTTTATCATATTGAGATTGCTCAATATTTATGTTTTCATTATCCACCAGCACAAGTAGATATGAATCAAAATCAATCTTAAATAACTCTTTCTTTTGAAGAATAGTATCACGGTCTGTAATTATACCATTAAGAACATCGTAAAAAAATTTTTCGCAAAGTAATGGAAGGTTCTTCTCAAATAAAGTTTTAAATTTTTTATATTCATTGTCTTTTATTTTCTGCATTTTAAGTTGAGTTACTACTCTTTTTATAATTTCAGTTAATTCTTGAATTTTTGTAGGTTTCAAAACAAAATCAAATGCACCTAATCTTATAGCTTCATGCACATAATCAAAGTCTCTGTGTCCTGTAAGTACTATTATCTTACATTCAGGTACAAAATGTTTAGCTTTTTTTATCATATCCAAACCATTCATCTCAGGCATTTTAATATCAGTAATAATTATATTCGGAGAATGTTTTTGTATTTTTTCCAGTCCCTCCACCCCATCCGAAGCTTCGTCAACAATCTGGCACTCAAGGCTCTTCCAGTTAATAACGTTCTTTAATCCTTTACGGATTACTGCTTCATCATCAATAATTATTACTTTAAACATTCTACTCCTCCATTTAGTAGTTTGTAATGCTTACTTTTGATGGTTTTATTTAAAGCATTACAAATCTACTTCCTTAATTTGTATATTAAACGCACAAATGATTTTACATTAAATTAATATTGATATTTGTTCGTTTAATGAGTTTTATAGGTGTAGATTTCGCATAAGTTAAATTATACTGTAGAATCATTTATACGAAATCTATAGTCTGCGTACCCTGAAATAATCTTGTTACATACCATTAGATTTCATTTTTTATATTTGGTATAACAACACGCACTTTTGTAAAAAAACCTTTCCTGCTAAAAGCTTCAAGACCATATTCTTCTCCAAATAATAGCTTTATCCTATAACTAACATTTTCCAAACCTATGCTTTTGCTTTTTTCATTTTCATTAGTATCAGTAAAATAGTGCTGAGTAGATTTTTTTAATTTTTGGTTTAAGTCTTTCAAATCCTCTTCCGCTATCCCTGAACCGTTATCTATAACTTCAATTACAACATTTTCATCTTTTATATAAATTCTAATATATATTATACCTTTTTTTCTTGAACTTTCAACACCGTGATAAACTGCATTTTCTATCAAAGGTTGTATCATAAGCTTTGGAACTTTAACATTCATTGCAGCCTTATCAAATGCTTTTCTAAACTCCAGCTTATCTTCAAATCTTTTCTTCATTATTAAAATATACTTTTCAACATAATTCATCTCAGCTCTCAATGTAATAGGTTTATTATCTCTTCCAATCCCTGACTCCATAATATCTGATAAGGCTGAAACAACCTCACTTATTTCAGGAGCATTTTTGAGCTGTGCCATCCAATTAATTGATTCAAGTGTATTAAATAAGAAGTGAGGATTTATCTGCGCTTGTAGAGCTTTAAGCTGTGCCTCCTTATTAACAAGCTGCTGCATGTACACAGATTTCAAGAGATAGTTTATCTTTTTTGACATTTTATTAAATTCCTTTTTCAAAAAACCCAATTCGTCATGTCTATCTATTTCAATTTGCACTTTTGTCTCCCCATGCCGCATATGCTTCATTGCATTTACAAGTTTATTAATAGGCTGTATAATGTCAAATGCAATATATGCATTAACTATTGAAAGTATCAATACTACCAATATGGCAAAATAGGTAATCTTATTTCTCAAAATAGTTGCATCCATATATAATTGATCAGATGGGATATAAGACAATATAAGCCAATTTGTTTCAGGAACACGAACCCAGTATATAAACATCCCCTCCCAGCTTGTATATGCTGATTTATCATCTAGGTTTATATTTGAAATAATGTCCGGATTAAATTTGGTATTGCTGCTGATTGAGCTTTCAACAATAATTCTTTTATTATCTGATATAAAAGCAGTATTCCATAAATTCTTTTGAATAACAGAACATAGTTTGGACAGGTACTCCTTATCAAGCTGAATTACCATAAATCCTATTTCTTCATAGTTTTCTATATTGTTAATTACTCTTGCTAAATATAGATTACCATCATCATAATGCAGCCATACAGGTCTTCCTGTGTTTTCTCTTGCAGCATTTTTTAAATGGGAGTATAAAGTTTCATCAATTAGGTTATTTTCACTTTTATAATATTGATTGTTTGCTGATATAAAAAATAATGATTTTATTTCTTCCCGGGATATAACTATATTTCTTAGAAGATTTGCGACTTTATTTTGTGTTTCGTAATAGTCAATAGGTTTTTTATTTAGATAGTCACTATACAAAAGTTCATATACATTTTGCTCTGAATACAAATCATCAGAAATTGTTTCAACATTCCTAATATAGTCTTCAAGCCTGATACGCATCATGTTTAAGAGACCTTTTGAATATTCCAACGCATTTTTGTTAATTATGTCCGAAGAAGTTCGAAAGCTTAAAAAACCAAGAATAATAAGTGGTATTAAAACTTGAATAATTAGAACCCACATTAATTTATTCCTAATTGATAAGTTCTTATAAAAGCCTATAGTTTTCTTAAACCCTAATATAAAAAATTTCATCATTTATAATCATTCCCATATATATCATAATGTTTTTTTATTGCATTAGTCCATAGCTCATTAGCAGTTATTTTGCCTTCAAGATAATAGGGAAATTTCTTTACAATTACTTCTTCCCACACAGTTCTGTTGACAAAATGGTCAGGAGGTGACGAATTCTTAATTGAATAGTTTACCATAAGAATCCCTTTCTCAGCGAGGTTATTATATCCTACCTTATATCTTTCAATATTTACATTACTTATCATTCCTGTTGCTTTTACAAAGCCCAAAATAGCTTCCGGGTCAGTCATATAC
>CAYYEC010000508.1:0-3086 GCA_964470745.1 uncultured Eubacteriales bacterium
TATCTACAGTTTCAAAAGGAATGTATCTCGTTCTTAATATAACTGGTTTTTTCACTTTAAATTCTCCTCATTATGACAAATTAGCTTCATAATTGAAATTTTATGTCTTAAAATATGTATTAGTATATATGTTACACAAAAGAATTTACATAAGAGAAATGTGCAACATATGAATTAAGGTTTATTGCAAAACATATAGAATCCCAAAAAGAAAATTTGTCCTTTTTCAACATCCTTATTTATCATGTTGTAAATAATTATGCTACTTCTTATTATTGTTTATTATTATACCTTACAAATGGGTAATTTTAAACACAAATTTTGAATATGAGCATATTTGCTTCGAAAATTATTTCCCACTATATGCCATTTTCATTTATTATATGTTATAATTTACAGGAAAGTTATTATATATGTGATTAATAAAACAAAATATGTCTATTATTTTTTTATTCACTATAGGAGGAAATTGTTTTGAAATATACGCAAAAGAGGTTATGTAAAAACTGTATGAAAGGCACTACTATCTGTGTAAATAATGATATATTGTGTAGAGAAAAAGGCATTGTGTCTCCTGATTATGTTTGCTCAAATCATAGGTTTCAACCTGAACCTAAAAGCTTTAAGGAAATGGATCTAAAATGCATAGATTGTGAGCACTTTATCCTTTCAGTTAATACAAAAGACTTGAAAACGTACGGTGTATGCCATCTATTTTCTGTAAGAAAATGTGATGGAAGTAAAAAGAAAGCATGTTCAAAGTTTGTCAGGCGGAAAGAAAAAGAACTTGAGGTATCTTAATATAAATTATTTGATTTAATGCATAAAACTTTTATTTCAAATATTATATAAATATATAAATTGCCGATATACTTTATAGGTATTTATTGTTTATTGTGTATCGAAACTTACTATAGTATAATTTATTAAGTAAAATTTATATTAATTTTAAAACTTTTGGAGGTGATTTTCTTGAATATGAGAATTTCTAATATTCTAAGCAGCAAAATAAATGAAATTCAGAGCAGGTTGCCAGTAAAATTGATAACTTCAAGAGAATCAGTTTCTTTTGATAAATACCTGCAAGATGCTGTTGATTCTACTTCGACTGAAAATATACAAAAAACTCAAAATCAGTCCCTTATTGGTAAAACAATACAAAGTTCATTTAATTCAGGAATTTTAAATGACAAAACAAAATTGATGCAAGAAATAGATAAAAATATTCTTTTAGCTTCCAAAAAATATGATGTTAACGATAGTCTTATAAGAGCTGTCATAAAACAAGAGTCAGATTTTAATCCAAATGCCCTTTCTCATTCAGGAGCTCAAGGACTAATGCAGCTTATGCCTGGAACCGCAGATGCATTGAACGTCCATGACCCTTGGGATATTAGACAGAATATTGACGGTGGAACACAATACCTTCGTGACCAACTCTCTGCTTTTAACGGAAATTTGGATTTGGCCCTTGCGGCTTATAATGCTGGACCAGGTAGCGTTCAAAAGTATAATGGTATCCCTCCATATGCTGAGACTCAAGACTATGTAAAAAAAGTTAAAAATTATTTTAATTTATATTCCTCCTAATAATTTCTTGAATTTTACATTACATCTTATTTTAGTACAAAAAATTCCATAGATTTCTTATAGTTTCTATTAACCTCTTTTCATATCTTAAAAATAACCAAATCACTTTTTGTAAACACCCCTAAGTTCCTAATACTATTGACGTTCATAACTTAAAAATGTTGTACATGCTGCTAAACTAGATTCTCAATATTCTTGTTTATGTAAACAAAATACAGTACTATATCCTCTTTAAATCGAATTTTAAATTCCATATTTTGACTTGATTTCCTTATCAAACTATTTATTTTGACTTTTTTATCCACCATTTTATGGCATGTACAAATAATAATCCACACTATCCACATAGTTATCCACAACTGAAAAGCCTTAATTTAATAGTGTTTATATATAATTTCCACATTATTCACATTACAAGTTTCAACAAAATATTTAATCTAGTAAATTATTTTATATACAACTTCACCTTTGTAATTTTAAAATTTAACATATAATTTACATAACTAATATGATATGATTCGTTTAAACCCTTATTATTAAAGCTTTACAGCTAATTATATATTTTTTATCTTTTAAAAACAAATTAATCAAAGAATCATAATAATTGAAAATATAGGCTACTTATGTATTGTCGAAAAAATAGAGTTCTAATTTACAACTTTTTTTTAATTCTAAAAATACTATGTTCTGCTTCGTATCTAAATTACACCTGAAAATATAAAGAACCTGTGGATAACTTAAATTACCCACAGGTTCTTCAGGAATAATATTTTTATCTCTGCCCAAGCTTTAAAGATGGTATAGCATTTAAATCCAAATCAGATACTTGGCCAAGCATATATTCATAATAAGCGGCACATGCAATCATCGCTGCATTGTCCGTGCATAAAATAGGTTTAGGAAAGGAAATATTAAAACCATTAATTTGTGATTGCTTTTCAAATTCTAATCTTAAGGCTGAATTCGCAGCTACTCCTCCTGCAAGACAGATATTTTTAACGCCCTTCATCTTTGCAGCTTTTATAGTGTTTGTGGCTAAAACCTCAACAACAGCCTTCTGAAAGCTCGCACATACATTTTCAGTTATTATCTCTTCACCTTTTTGCTTTTGAATATTGAGATAATTGAGTACTGATGTTTTTAATCCACTAAAACTAAAATCAAATATATTATCTTTAAAATAAACTCTAGGAAAATTAATTGAATCTTCGTCACCGTTTTTTGCACTTCTATCAATTATTGGTCCACCAGGATAACCCAGACCTAAAGATCTTGAAATCTTATCAAAAGCCTCTCCTGCAGCATCATCTCTTGTCTGACCTAACACTTCAAACTTATCATAATCAGTTACATAAACAATATGGCTATGGCCGCCTGAAGCGACCAAACAAACAAACGGTGGCTTTAAAGAGTTATTTTCTAAGTAATTAGCAGCGATATGTCCTTCAATATGATGAACTCCTAATAAAGGCTTGTCCAAAGAAAACGCCATAGAC
>CAYYEC010000509.1:0-3077 GCA_964470745.1 uncultured Eubacteriales bacterium
GTATAATATAGAAAATCAAATATTTACTTTTTGAAATGAGGATATATTTTTAGAAATCTATCTAAAAAAACTAATATATTTATACCAGGAATGTATATTATATTTTAAAGCATTGTAGCCTCTCGTTTCCAAAGCACCTTTATTGGTGTCTTGAAACGAGAGGCTTTATTTATTATTTAGTTATTAAGTTAGGGTGATTAAATGAATAAAAATGACAGTTATATAGAATTAATTAATATGATAACAAGTGACAGAGGACTAGAGAATATAACATTATATATTTCTGATCTATTTAGGAAGTCTATTATTTTAACTGATCATGAGTTTAAACTTATACATTATAAAAAAAGAGAAGAAAGTAAAAATGATATCGAACAGGTCTTTAAACTTAATCAAGGGGCAGCAATATTTAAAAATGCAGACTTGGATTCGATAAATATCAGGTTGGCTGATTCATTTGATAAGCTAATAGATTATGATTTTAACAGTGGATTTGAATGGATAAAATTATATATATTTCCAATAATTGATGATGGAAAAATATTGGCATTCTTTTGCTGTACATCCGAGAATGATAGAGAATCATTGGATGAAGAATGGATAGGAAAGATTACAAATTTGATAAAAATTGAAATTATTAAATTCAATTTAAAAAATAAAGACATGTTGAATCTAAGAACTGATTTTGTTACCTATGTTTTATTGGGTAATATAACCGATCAAAAGGAAGTAATGACTCTTTGCGAGATGAACGGTTTTGATTATCAATATAAAAGAGTTTGTATATTTGTTAAACCGGCAAGGAATTCTGAATTGTCACAGGAAGAACTGCGACGCCGAGAAGCAGATATTATAAGCCAAATCAATAAAGTATGTTTAAAGGAAGAGCTACACAAATACAAATTGACCTATAATAACAATATAATAGTCTTTTTGCTTTTTAATAAGGATAAAGATAATATAGAATTAAACCATTATGGAAATATGGCAGCTCAAATGATACAAAAAAGTATCAGTGAAAAAGATATTAAGGTGCAATGCGGTGTAGGAAAATGCTATGAGGGAGTAGATACTTTGGGAAGAAGTTTTAAGCAGGCAGTTAAAGCAATTAACCTGGGAGAAAAACTTTTTCCCGATAAAAATGTGTACTCGTATTTTGAGGATTTTATTTATTATGTACTTTATGATGGAATGTCATATGCTCAATTGATAGAATTATATGAAGATACAATCTTAAAGCTTGATAAAGCGGACGAAGAGTTTAACAGCGAACTGACATTAACATTAAAATCTTATTTTGAATGTAAATTCAGGTCAAATGAAACAGCAAAAAAATTGCATTTGCATAGAAATACATTATCCTATAGATTGGAAAAAGTAAGAGATATATTGGGATGTGATTTTGAAGATATGAAGAATAATATAAGAATTCAAATGGGATTGTATTCAAAAGAATTACTTGAAATATATGATCAGTTCTAATTGACAACCTTATTTAGATATGGAGTGAGAAAATGAAAATACTTGAACGAATAGATATAATAAGAGGAATAGGTAATAACAGACAGCTTTATAATGACGAATGGTTTAAAACAACGGAACTTATAAATAAATGGGCTAAAGAGGGTGACCTGGAAGTATATAAGGATATTTTGGGAAATGTTTTTTGCCGTTTAAGAGGGTATGATGACAGCCGGACTATCGGAATTGTTTCTCATTTCGATTCAGTGGAAAACGGAGGAGCTTATGATGGTATTGTAGGCATACTAGGGGGGATTGAAGCACTAACCTTACTAAAAGAAAAGATGGGAAAACCCGAAGTATCAATAGAGGTTATATGTATTTGTGAGGAAGAAGGAGCCAGATTTAAGACTACTTTTCTTGGTAGCAGAGGTCTAATGGGAAAACTTGATTATAACAAAATAATAAAGCTTATAGATAAAAATAATATCAGCTTTTTTGAAGCAAGAGAAGCTATCGGACTAATAGATTTTACTGAAGAAGATCTGGCCTTGTGTCAGCGTAATGATATAATAAGCTGTATTGAGCTGCATGTGGAACAAAGCAGATTTCTTGATGAGACTAAAGTACCCATAGGTATTGGAACACATATACCTGGGCAGATGAAAATTAAAATGACAATGATTGGAGAAGCAAATCATGCCGGTACGACAACAATGTTTGAAAGAAAGGATGCACTATGCTGTGCAGCTAAAATCATTAGTTTTGTTGAACATCTAGGCATAAAATACGGAGGTATTACAACAACAGGTTACAGCATAAATGCTCAAAATGCTACTAATGTAATTCCCAGCAGGGTTGAACTAATTCATGATATGAGACATCATGACCCGGAAATTTTCAACCAAATGCTGGATGATTTGTATATGTATGCAGAAAAGGAAGAAGAAAAGAGAGGTGTAAAAATCTATTTCGAAAAGCTTATTAAGGTAGAACCTGCGAAAATGAATGATTATATAAATGATTTAATAAGAAAGAGCTCGAAGCAGCTTGGATTAAGATATATGGATCTAAAATCAGGGGCAGGGCATGACATACAAATATTTTCCAATAATGCTGTTCAAACAGGGATTATATTTATTCCAAGTATGGATGGAATTAGCCATAGACCCGAAGAATATACGGAAGATTCGGATATTATTAATGGCGTCAAAGTATTGATAAATGTAGTAAAGTCCTTGGCTTACCAATGATTTATATATATTTTCAAAGGTGGTAATTAATAAATTACTACCTTTTTTGTGCATTTGGACGAAATGAAAAAATAAATACTGTGCCGCTTGCATGATGGAAAAAGTGATCTTCATTATATAATAGAATCAAGTTAAGATTAGTATTTAACAATAATTACAAGGTCAATACATATTCCTGCCTCTATTGGTGGTGGATACTGATTCAGTTTTTTAGCCGGAATCATTTAACTGTATTTTATAAATTAAAAGTTGTTACAAAAAGGGGTAATATTTTGGAAAATAACTTAAGGATTATAGAAAATATAAAAAAAGATATAGAAAAACTAGCTGAATTTACATCAACTTCGGAGGGTGTTACAAGGC
>CAYYEC010000510.1:0-563 GCA_964470745.1 uncultured Eubacteriales bacterium
AAAGAAAAAAGATGGTGTATCCAAATGCAACGTCCATGAAGCAAAACCTTTTAACTGTAGGGCATTTCCATTAGGGCGTATGATGTCCTTTTCTACAAATGGCGAAGGTAATTATAATATAAATTACTTTGTACAGGATGATGTACGCTGTATGAATGACCATGAGGAGCATGTTGTAAAAGAATGGTTAGGAAAAGATTATAATATTAAAGAGTCTGAGGAAATCTTCTTACTGTTTCAACTATTTTGTATACAGTTAATGAAATTGATAGACTTATCAAAGTTATTTGACAAGTCTCCTAATATCACTGAAACTACAAAAAATCAAGTGTATAGCTTGCTTATTCATATACTATATTATAATTATGATACCAATAAAGATATTGTAGAGCAGTATCGAAAGAATATAACTGAAGGTATGACGGTTATAAAATCTATTGTAATAGCAGTACGCAAGTCAGGATTTAATATAGAGGGTACAGATTTTGAAACAGATACTGAAGAATTAATAGATAAAATGTTTAAAGCAAGAGATTATAGTGATAAATAATCTTTCAAACCAT
>CAYYEC010000510.1:573-2714 GCA_964470745.1 uncultured Eubacteriales bacterium
CATCTGAGATTACTAAAAAATCCCTTTCCTTGTAAGAAGCAACGAAGTTATGTGTTTTTAGGCTTCAAATTTCAAGAAAAAGTGACTTTTCCAGTAATCTCGAATCATCCCTGTGCTTTTAAGTTATTTTTCTTCATTTTCCTCTGGTACAGGTTTATCTTCGCTTTTAAAATCCCAATAAGTCCATGTTTTGTAGCCATCTATTTCATTTTGCATGTTTGAGACATAGGAGCGTTTATAATAAGATGACTCAAATTGATAACTTCTTACTTCGCCTCTAGGAAGCGAGGGGACTCTTGCTTCTGTTTATGGAAGCATAAGAACCGTCCCCTCGCTTCCCAATAATAATCTCCTTAGAATTTTATTAATTTTAAAATATTGTTCTCTTTTATGACCTCAAAAATTGCATCTTCTTTTGAAAATTTACTCTGTTGTCTTAACATACTCAAATCAAAATCACCATAAATTCGGTCGAAATTAATATATGAAATAATTTTATTATCTGATACAAATACAATTAAGTTAATACTATCATTAGTTTCTATTGATGTCTTAATGAAATTGTATCCTTCTATTTCAACAGTATCAAAATATTCTTTTATGTTTGTATACGGAGTAATTATATACATACTTTCCCACTTAAAATCTGTTATTTTACTAAAATCTATAATAGTTGCTTTATTACTATTTTGTATTATATATGTTAATTCTTTTAATTCAGTTTTTAAATTAATGTTTTCTGATATTTGATTTTTTTCATTCAGCTTTACTAATAATATTATTGATGTTATAAAGATTACAATTACAACTATTACCCAAACTATATTTTTAACCATATAACTAGTCTCCTTTATATTCACAAAGCTAATAAAAAAACAACTTTTTTATTAGCTTTGCCTTTGTCACACTATAAAACTTATTACTTTAAGATTCACCATTATTATTAGTTTTAACCAAATAACTTTTTTCTCCAATATCATTTCCGCAAAATCTCTTCATGCTCCCATTTCTAACTGCATTAAGTACATTGTTTTTTATATCCCTTTCATTATAATATGCATATCTATTGTAATACCCTATTGCTCCAATATCTCTTCCTTTAGAGTTATTATATAAGTCCATACTTGTTTCTAAAGGAGGATTTGGAGTTCCTTCTTCATGTGCATTCGCCCAATCTTCTGCCCATTCCTCACTAGTATAATGAGTCATTAGTGCATTCCAAAACGAGTGTCTAAATGCATCAGCATTGTCATTATGATATTCCCAATCATCTTCATAAAGTGCCCACGTAGTATCCATAGCAGTTTTTCCACACGTTAGAGAATACAGCCCATAAAACGGATTGCTGTTAAATAATGCCTCCTCATATTCATTAAGTTGAACTTGAGATGTAGGTAAATAATCACTAGCACTAGAAGTCCTAACATCACTTTGTTCATCTTCTGGTTTAATATTTTTTTCCATTTCCTTCTTTAAATATTCATTTATTTCTTCTAATGTAGCTTTAGGATATTTATTAATATATTTTTCAGCTTTACTTAAAAAAGTTTTAACATCATTTTCTGATTTTACCGCATTACTATAATTAACATTATTTGTATTTTTTTCTTTTGCAAATGATGTAACTGAAACTGAAAGCACTAAAATACATATTAAACAAATTGAAATAATTTTTTTCATAATCAAAATCTCTCCTCATTAATTTAATTTATTAATCATATCCCCCACAGCATGTGGAGTACTCATAGACGTTCCGTCCATCTCTAAATATCCATTTAAATACGTAGAATAAACTTTTACCCCCGGTGCGAATACATCTACACCATCTATGGCTGAAAAACTTGCAACATTTCCATTCATATCAATAGCACCTACAGACACTACCTCTGGATATGCTGCTGGGTACTCACAAGTACCGCCATAATTATTTCCTGCCGCCGCTGCCATAATAATACCTGCATTATTAGCTTGGATAATAATATCACGCAGACTTTGAGAGTCGGTGACTGTTCCAAAACTCATGTTTAAAATATCAAGTTTATTTTTTACAGCCCAGTCAATTCCCTCTATAATGTCCGATATGTACCCATTTCCATTAGAATCCAATACTTTTATTGCGTACAGGTCTGTATCTGGACTCA
>CAYYEC010000510.1:2724-3070 GCA_964470745.1 uncultured Eubacteriales bacterium
CTCCGATTTTATTATCTACAGCTGCTACAATTCCTGCAACATGTGTACCATGACCATTGTCGTCATCAACAGGTTTATTTTTTCTTAGAGCATTGAATCCGCCTTTGATATTATCTACTAAATCAGGATGGTCTAAGTCAATGCCTGTATCAATAATACCTACTTTCACATTATCAGTATTTGTAGTTCCCCAATACTCTGGAGCTTCCATATACTCAATTCCCCAAGGTATAACCTCACTTGGTGCTGGTACTGGAGTTGGTGTTGTAACCGGTGTCGGCGAAGGCTTTTTGTTAATAGACACAATGATGTCATCCTCAATATAAGCTACTACTTCTTCGTCTTT
>CAYYEC010000511.1:0-2721 GCA_964470745.1 uncultured Eubacteriales bacterium
AATTTTAAGACACAAGTAAGAAATATGACTTTTAACAATGGGTGGGAGGATAAATTTTCTCACTCATTGTTTTTTGTAAACATATTTTAAGAAAAAATTACTTTATTTAACAAAATAGTATGCTATAATGGAAGATAATACTAAATATAACAAAAAGGAACAAAAGGTTGCATTTTACTGACCTGGTAAGGTACTATGAATAATTTAGAATTTTCAAAAAAACAAATAAAAATACTTGAACTAATTTCTATCGGGTTTAACAGGAGGTGCCATTGCGGGAGAACTGAACATAACACTTGATACTGTAAAGTACCATAAGAGACAAATATTTAAGAAGTTAAATGTAAACTCTTCAAGTGAAGCTGTAGCAAAAGCAAAAGACATGGGATTAATATGAAATATTAACACATTTTATAATACTACACTAAAGTGTAGTAGAAAATAATGAAAAATTGCAATACAATATAAGTAAGCAATATATTGTTTAACTGCCCGGGATACTTAAATTGTATTTTGCTAATTACAATAGCTTTCATAGGGGATGTGAAGAAAGATGTATCTCTATGGCTTGCTAAATTTAGAAAGGGGATTGGTTAAATGAAGAAGAGTGTTTTTAGTTAGTACTTCTTGTTAGTATTCTTACCACATCAGCTTCTTTTGCATACAGTTATACTGATTTTGATGCTGATTTGGAAGATTACTATATTGAGAAAGGGATTGATACTGCGAACATAATTGCAGAAGATACAACAATAGAAAGTAGGAGATTACCAACAAAATCTGATACAAAAATTGGTGTTTTAGGTGAAGACGACGATGATGACTGGCATGCGGCATGTAATGTTAGTATATCCGATATAGGCTGGCCACAATACCAAAGTTATAGTCACGCTTCTTCGCACTCTGATTTTGCAATTGACTATATTTGGGCTGAAACTATGCTTTGGGTGGATGGTTCTTATGAGGGAAGTGCTGATGCTGGGTTTAAAAACACTTGTACTTCAGCAGCACATTGGCAATCAATAAATTCCTTCGTGCAAAGTGCAGAGACAATGAGCGGACATAAGTTTGAAGATGATGATTATGTAAATTGGTATCCTGAACTTACGGCAGGTCCTGTTAGTCCTTAATTGACTAAAATAAAATGTTTGATAAAGAGGATTGAGCAATTTTGCTCAACCCTCTTTAAATTATTTCTAAAGGGAGGAAAAACATAAGTGCCAACAATTAAAATGTTTATCAGTATTTTCATTATATTATTTTTTCTTTGTTCCTGTAGTTTAGAAAATAATAAAAACGTGGATGTTAGCGAACAAATTGCTTTAGATAGTAAAGATTTTAAAAAGAGGATAGAAAGTACAGCTGCTCGAGACCAATTACCAATGGCTCTAAATGGTGGAAAAGGAATTGGACTGAATTTATATAAAACCGATGGTCAAATTGAAAGCAAACATGTATTTAAAATTAACTTAAATGAGAAATGGGAAAAATTTATCTCTATAAGTCACAAATTGAATGAGGAAAGAATTTATAAGCTTATACTTTTTGTAGATTATAAACAGGAAGACTTTTATGTTGATGGAGAAGAAGTCAGAAATTATACTTTTAAAATGGAGCCAAATGAAACCTTGGAAATACCGGTAGGTATAAAACAATTATCTACAGGGTTGCATGATGCTTTTTTCGTATTAGTTAAATTTCCTGATATAAAAAGCCTGGATAAAGACTTTAGAATGGAAACTGCTGTAAATAATTTATTATTTATCAGGTTCAATATCATTGTTGAAAATGATAGTATTAAAGAAATACCTTTGACAAAAAACTTTGAAATAAGCAAGGACGATAGCTTTAACGGTTTTATGTATAATAAGAAAAAAAATAATACTACTGTTTGGTATTTTGACGATATTAATATAAATACACAACTAGAATACTTTTACCACATAGGCAATGTAACAGGCAAAAGCAGTCGTAGATATGCAATTATTGCTCTTCTAGACTGGGAGCAAGTTGAGTTAAATGAAGATGGTGACAAGGTATTATTTTTTGAAGTAGAAAAAAATACTAAAATTACTATTCCTGCATTATTGCAAATTCCTAAACAGGAAGGTGTTTATGATTTGTGTCCTATTTTAATATCTAATCCCTTTGATAAATTAGATATTGATAACAGAGGAATTGGATATTCTGTTAGAGTAGGAATTAAAGTAAGGGACAATTGAAGAAAAATGATATATAACAGAGGTGCCGTTTATTGGCTGGAAGTGCAGTCAGGGTCAAGCTCTGCATCAGGAACATATTACAGCAAAGGAAAGACTAGAGCATATGACGGTGATGGATAGGTTTTTTATTTTACATATCAGAGCCCTAGCTTCAATAATGACTAAATATGAATGTAATGATAATGTAATTAATTAGGAGGTGAATAAAATGCAGATTAAAACTATTACGAAAAAATCAGTAATCTTACTTATTGTCTTGGCTGGTATATTAATAGGGGCGATGGTTTTTGCATCGGCTAACACATATCTTAATCAAAGCTTAGCACCTGTTCCCGACTACCCCACAAATGAGTTTGGGGAGACTTATGGTTCTGGATTGTATGCAACTTCTCCTGAAACAGAACCAGATCTTATTAAAGCATATGGTGTTGATGGGACAATTGGATATGTGCGCTCAACTGACTTGGATGGTGAGCTGCCTAAAACCCCAGAGGAAGCT
>CAYYEC010000511.1:2731-3032 GCA_964470745.1 uncultured Eubacteriales bacterium
TGACGTTGATGGTAAAACAGTTATAGGGAAATTTAAAATTGATTTCCCGAAAGTTATTGAACATACAGAAAAAAGGCACTAAAGGTGTGTGACAAGCGGCCATCGGAAGATGAATTGGATGAAAAAATAACAGGATTAAACCTGGCAACACTTATATGTTTGGGGTGTGGGATTGAATTGCTTTTTTCAATGCATTTCCAGTTTCTCGAAGATACCTTTGGTCAGCAGCAGAATAATGGCAGCGGCAATTGTGTTATATCCTATTAAAATCAGGTAGGAGCCGTATTCACCCAGCATTGTA
>CAYYEC010000512.1:0-3020 GCA_964470745.1 uncultured Eubacteriales bacterium
GTTGTAATTGTTACCACAACTGAAAATTTTCCTAAGAAACAGGAATTGATTGATATTTTAACTGCTAAAGTTCCAATGATTAAAAGTATTGTATTAAATATTAATAATAAAACGACAAATGTTATTCTAGGAGAAAAGAATATTACCATATTTGGTAAAAATAGGATTGCTGATTATATAGGAGAGTATAAATTTGAGATATCCCCTTTGTCTTTTTACCAAGTTAATCCTGTGCAGACAGAAGTTTTATATAATAAAGCTTTGGAATATGCTGATTTAAAGAGCGATGAGATAGTTTTTGATTTATATTGCGGTATTGGCACAATATCTTTGTTTTTAAGCCAGAAGGCAAAGACTGTATATGGAGTTGAAATAGTTGGGGCAGCCATACAAGATGCAAAGAGGAATGCTGAATTAAATGGAGTAAAGAATGTGGAGTTTATTGAGGGGAAGGCAGAGGAAGTTATTCCAAGGATGTATGAAGAAGGGATAAGGGCTGATGTTGTGGTAGTTGATCCACCGAGGAAGGGGTGCGATCAGGAGCTATTGGAGACTTTAGTAAAAATGGAACCAAAGAGGATTGTGTATGTGTCTTGTAAGCCATCGACGTTGGCGAGGGATTTGAAGTATTTGAGTGAGCATGGATTTGGGGTTGAGGAGGTGCAGCCGGTAGATATGTTCCCGCATACGGAGCATGTGGAGTGTGTAACAATGATGACTTATTGTGGTTATAAGGATAAATGAGGCAGGTCAACCACTATATATAGGGTTTTGAAGTGGAAAATGAGCAAAAAAATGGGGTCAAAAAGTGCAATTTTTGGCCTCTTTTTTTAGGCATTTCATAGATGACATTCAGGTTTTTTAAGATGATGCCCGATTAAGCTGCTTTTAAGCTATATTTTGCAGACTCATCGAGACTGGAGCACTCAAACTCGTAGTGTCCGGTTTAAAGTGTAAAGAGATTTTTTGCACAAAAAATATGGTAAAACTCTGGTTCTTTCCAAAGTTAGTTGAAAATATTTATAGTGTAGGATATAATAGAATAGTCAAAATTAATATGAAAGAGGCTGTTCTATGGATGAACTTATTAAATTATTAGATGAAAATTTAGAGTATGAAAGTCATGAAATTATAAATGATACAATTTATATAAAAATAAAATCCATGCGTGAAAAAGTTAAATGTCCTTATTGTGGAAAGCATTCTTCTAAAGTGCACTCACACTATAAAAGAAGTTTTCAGGATTTACCTATACAAGGAAAAAAAGTTACGTTTATTATTAACAATAGAAAAATGTTTTGTAATAATACTGATTGTAACAGTACTACATTTGCAGAAAGCTTTGATTTTCTATCTTTTAAAGCAAAGAAATCTAAAAGATTAAATGATGAAATCATAAATATATCTATGAATGTTAGTTCATTGACAGCTACTGATCTTTTGAGAAATGGTGTTGCTAATATAGGTAAAAGTACTGTTTGCAATCTTTTAAAAAAAAGAAACGCCAATAATTGATAAAGAGAAATTTACACAGATTTGTATAGATGATTTTGCAATTAAAAAACGCAAAAAGTATGGAACAGTTATAGTAGATATAGAATCAAGGCGAATAATTGACTTATTGGAATCACGTGAAATTAATGATGTTATAGAATGGCTAAAAACCTATCCCAATTTGAAAGTTGTTTCCAGAGATGGTTCTGTTAGTTATGCATCTGCAATAAGTGCAGCACATTCTAATGTCATGCAGGTAAGTGACCGCTTTCATTTGTTTAAAAACTTAACAGATTATTGCAAAAAATATATTACAAAAGTAATTGGAATAAAGGTAGAAATACCTATAATCAATGAGGATACGGATTCTACAACGTTATCTTACAACACTAAAAACACTGTGAAATCCAAACAAGATAAAATTAAGCATGTAAAAGAATTATATCTAAATGCTTTGACTAAATATGAAATTAAAAAACAACTGAAAATGGATATCCGAACTGTAGAAAAGTATATTGGATTGGAAGAAAATTCAGATGAATTAAAAGATAAAGATGCTCCTTTAAAAGAGCATGAATCAGCAGTATCAAAAAAGGCAGCCAATATTGCCATAGTAAAAAAATTACATGAGCAAAAATATACTAATAAAGCTATTGCGAGAGAAACCGGACTTTCCAGAAAAACGGTAAAAAGATATTTAGATCCAAATGTCTCGGCTGTCCATGGGTTATATGGAACATATAGTGGTGGACCATTAACCCCATTTCATAATGATATAAATAAATTACTGAGCAAAGGATGGACATTTAAAAAGATTGAAGAAGTTATTAGAGAAAAAGGGTATAATGGCTCTCTCTGCAATAAGAATGTATACAACAAGAGAACGCAGATTAGCCAAACAAATCAAGACTTATTCAAAGAAAACTGAACTGATTGAGCGTCAACACTTGGTAAAACTATTATATAAGCCTATTGAGAAAGTTAAAAATCTGACATCAAAACAATTAAGTGAGGTGCTACTACTATATCCCAAACTTCAAGGAATCTATAATATAATAAAATCTTTTAAAGAACTTGTCTTTAGCAAAAAATCTGAAAAACTAGACAAATGGATTGTTGAAGCACAAGCATTGGAAATAGATGGTATTAATAGTTTTGTAACTGGAATTTCTAGAGATATAGAAGCAGTAAAGAATGCAATTACGTATGAGTATAATAACGGTTTAGCTGAAGGAAGTGTAAATAAATTAAAAGTAATAAAGAGAATTATGTATGGGAGAAACAACTTTGATATGTTACGTAAAAAAATATTATGGCTAGAAAATAGACATTAATCAACTAACTTTGGAAAGAACCAAAACTCTATTGACTATTTCAAGGAATGTAGTATAATATTAAACATGATTAAGACGTGTTTAATGGGAGGTATCAAATATGAACCAAGATGAAGCAAACGCCAAAGAAAAGATATTCCAGGCTGCACTGGAATTGGTGGCTGAGGGAAAAAACGATCAACAGATAACGAC
>CAYYEC010000513.1:0-3012 GCA_964470745.1 uncultured Eubacteriales bacterium
GCTTCATGCTGAACTTATCTTCAAAACCATTTTTAGGTCTTCCAAGATGAGATACTAAAATTGTTTTTGCGCCATTATCAACTAAATACTTAATTGTAGGAAGGGCACCTTTAATTCTTTTATCATCTGTAATATTTTTGTTTTCGTCTAAAGGAACATTAAAGTCAACTCTTACGATAACTTTTTTACCTTTTACATCAATGTCCTCAACAGTCTTTTTGTTCATCATTCCCATAGTTTCACTCTCCTATAATTCAGAGAACAGTATACAAATAGTTCAAGAAGAGTTAGTTAAACTCTTTATTTTATGAATATTGCACTATTCCCATTATTTATTAATTGATTCTCTCCAAACCACTAATATGTTATGCTATATTTTTTGCAATATCTTCTATAGTTAACATTACAAAATTGCTTTCCTTAATCATATGTCGTACAAATGTCCTATGTAAAATAACTACAACACATGCAATAGCCGTATACATTTTACATCTTTTTTTTTATGATTTCAATACTCTAATTAAATTTGTTTAATATTTAACAAAAAATATAACTATATACTGCACAAAAAAAAGGCTCAACTTTTTAGCTGAACCTTTTTTATATCATATTATTTAGCGTCAACTGTAGCCATGTAGCTAATTAGATCAACAACTTTGTTTGAGTAACCCCATTCATTATCATACCATGAAACTACTTTTACAAAATTATCATTCAATGAAATACCTGCATCAGCATCAAATATTGAAGTACGTGCATCTCCGATAAAGTCAGAAGAAACTACTTTATCTTCAGTATATCCAAGAATACCTTTTAATTCATTTTCTGAAGCAGCTTTCATAGCAGCTTTAATATCTTCATATGAAGCAGCTTTTTCAAGTCTGCAAGTTAAGTCAACAACTGAAACGTCAGCTGTAGGAACTCTGAAAGCCATCCCTGTTAATTTTCCGTTTAATTTTGGAATTACTTTACCAACAGCTTTAGCAGCACCTGTTGATGAAGGGATTATATTGAAAGCAGCACCTCTACCACCTCTCCAGTCTTTCTTTGAAGGACCGTCAACAGTTTTTTGAGTAGCTGTAGTAGCATGTACAGTAGTCATAAGACCTTCTACAATACCAAAATTATCATCAAGAACCTTAGCTATTGGAGATAAACAGTTAGTTGTACATGATGCATTTGAAACAACGTTCATATCTTTAGTGTAAGTAGTATTGTTTACTCCCATAACAAACATTGGAGCATCTGCTGATGGAGCACTGATAACAACTTTCTTAGCTCCACCTTTAAAGTGAGCAGAAGCTTTTTCAGTTGTAGTGAATACACCTGTTGATTCAACAACATATTCTGCTCCACATTCACTCCATGGAATTTCTGCTGGATCCATTGAAGCATATACGCTTATTTTTTTACCGTCTACTACAAATTTACCATCTTCTGTACTGATTGTTCCTTTATACTGACCATGAACAGTATCATATTTTAACATATACTGCATGTACTCAAGATCAATAAAAGGATCGTTAATTCCTACTACTTCTACGTTTGGATTAGCCATAGCTGCTCTGAAAACAAGACGTCCTATACGTCCAAAACCATTAATACCCATTTTTATTGCCATATATATCTCCTCCTATGTAATTAATATTTAATAGTATTTCACTATTTTTAAGCAATAATCTTAGTTTTTGTAAAGTAAATTATCCTTTTGTAGGATATCCTTACCTAAACCACATTCATTTTATATTATTTTATATTATTTTTCAATACTCATAATAAAAATAATTAAATTTTTAACAAACTAATATATTATACCTATGGTACAAGGCAATAGGTGATTGGCAATGGGTAATTGACAATTAGAAAATGATTGAATGTTATCCTTCTATCACTTATCGCCTATCACCCATCCTTTGACGTACTACTTCATACATTAGTAAAGCAGAAGCTACAGATGCATTCAGTGACTCTGCTTGTCCAAACATCGGTATTTTCACCAATTCATCCGCAACTGAAACTATTTCTTCTGAGACTCCATTTGCTTCATTACCTATTATAATTGCAATATTTGTCTTCATATCAATTTTAAAGTAGTCAGTGCTTCCTTTTAAATAGGATGTTAAAATTTTTATATCTTTAGCCTTTAAATCTATCAAACTCTTATATAAATCTTCACAATTAAATATTGGAATATGGAATACTGACCCCATTGTTGCTCTCAAAACCTTCGGATTATATATATCAACACATCCTTTTGACAGCAGAATACCATTGCTGCCTGCAGCATCTGCTGTCCTTATTATAGTTCCCATATTACCCGGATCCTGTATGTTATCTAATACTATTAAGAAATTGTTATCAGTAATAATATCTTCAAACTTAAAACTTTCCATTCCTATAATTGCCAATATTCCTTGTGGATTTTCTGTATCTGAAATTGAGTTAAAAAGCTTATCTTCTACGATAAAAACCTCATATTTCTCTTGATTAACTTCTTTAATCATACTTTCATTTTTGTTTAGATAAAATTCACTTATAATGATTTTTTTTATTTTAACATTTGATTTAATTGCATCTTCTACGAATCTCTCTCCTTCAATAAAAAAAATCTGGTTTTCATATCTGTACTTTTTCTTTTGTAAAGATTTTATCTCTTTAATTATTGGGTTTTGAGTACTTGTAATTTTATTCATATAACACCTCGACTTTGGGAGATTAAAGCTGAGGTTAAGATTAAAAAAATACAAATAAAAAAGGTTGAAGCTAGATAAATCTCAACCTCAACCTTAATCTTAACCTTAAATTTATTTAGCACCTTTAACTTTTGTAACTAATTGTGCAAAACCTGCTGCATCATTAACAGCCATATCAGCTAAAATTTTTCTATTTAAAGTAATATCTGATTTCTTAAGTCCATCCATAAATCTGCTATATGAAAGACCATTTATTCTTGCAGCTGCATTTATTCTTGCAATCCATAATTTTCTGAAATCTCTTTTTTTAGCCTTCCTA
>CAYYEC010000514.1:0-3011 GCA_964470745.1 uncultured Eubacteriales bacterium
AGTTAAGTCTTTTCAAGCTTAGATACATAATAAACACTATCCTCTATTTTACAAATTAAAACTTCTTCCCCCTGCTTAATAGCTTCTCCATCTATATTTTTTGCAGGAGCAGTAAATGAATTATCATTTATAGAATACTTTATTGAGCCATAACCATTTTCTAATATTGAAGATATAATTAATGCCCTTTTTCCTATAGCTTCCTTTTCTGAAATCTCACTTTTTGTCTCAATTCCTTTTAAAGGAATTACTAAAAATCTATAAAGAAGCATTGCTAAAATGTATGCTGAAATAAAAGCGATTACATTTGTTAATATAATGTTCCATTCTCTTAATATCCCAATCCATCCCAATCCACCAAAAGTTGTAATGAAAGGCACAACGGTTATTGGTTTTATTGGGAAAAAAATAGATATGGGTAAATCACCTTCAAAATCAAAATCCCCATCAATATCAGCAAAATCTAAAAGTGAACCTAATACAAATGTCACTGCAGCATATATTAATCCTGTGAAAAATAACACTTTATAAATAAACAACACAGTAATCCTCCTAACTGCCAACAATTGTAAAACTCTAACATATATATAAACTATACGTTAGAGTTTTACAATTGTCTGATAATTCATTCTAAACTTTTACAGTTCTTTATAAATATTTTCTTTATTTTTCACTTAACAATTTGTGTAATTCGTCCATAAATGTATTTAAATCTTTAAACTGCCTGTAAACGGATGCAAATCTCACATATGCTACTTCATCTAAATTCTTAAGCTTTTCCATTACTAATTCGCCTATGTCTTCAGTTTTAACTTCTCTTTGAAGAGTATTATGTATTTGACTTTCAATATCATCAGCCATTTTTTCTAAGTCATTGAATGAAACCGGTCTTTTTTCACATGCTCGTAATAAACCATTTAAAAGCTTTTCTCTATCAAATGGTTGACGAGTTTTGTCTTTTTTAATGACCATTAATGGTAAGCTTTCAACTTTTTCATAAGTTGTAAAACGTCTCTGGCATTTTGTACATTCTCTTCTTCTTCTAATAGCAGAACCTTCTTCAGTAGGTCTGGAATCTATAACTTTATCTTCAATATATGAGCAATAAGGACATTTCATATTGACACCTCTTATAACCAATAATAACCGATACTAGTAGTTTGTAATGCTTCTTTTTCATGGTTTTATTTATATCGTTACAAATCTACTTCCTTGATTTGTGGTCTTACTCCCATGAACAACATGCATTACAGACCACTACTTATAGTATCGGTAAAAAATTCGGATTCTTTATACTATAGAATAAATTAATCAAAATACTTTTTAAGAAATTTATCATCTAAGTCTACCAGAATAATATCTTCTCCGATCTTTTTAACTTTGGACCATGAGATAATCATTTCATTATCCTTTCCCATAAAACCAAACAGTCTACTTTCGCCAGGTATTATAATTGACTCAATAACTCCTTCTTCCAAATTCAAATCTACATCTGATACAAAACCCAATCTACGTCCATCAGAAACATTTATTACTTCCTTCTGCTTTATTTCATATGTCCGAGACATATTATCATCACCAATACTATAACAATAGTCAACTAATATAATTATATTAGCTAGTAATTTTTATTAGTACACATCTATATTTTTTTAAACTCTAAATGTATTTTCTCATATGAGTTAATGCAGTCTTTTCAAGTCTCGAAACCTGAGCTTGAGATATGCCAATTTCTTGTGCTACCTCCATTTGAGTTCTTCCCTCAAAAAATCTAAGATTTAAAATTAGTTTTTCTCTTTCATTCAATCTCCTCATTGCTTCTTTCAAGGAAATTCCTTCTAGCCAATTATCATCATTATTTTTTTCGTCACTTACTTGATCCATAACAAAAATTGCATCTCCACCATCATGGTAAACTGACTCAAATAATGAAATAGGATCTTGAATTGCATCAAGAGCTAACACAATATCTTCTTTAGGAATTTCCAATTCCTTAGCTATTTCTGCTATTGTTGGTTCCTTGGAATTTTTATTTGTAAGCCGTTCCTTTGCCTGCAATGCCTTATATGCTATATCTCTTAAGGATCTACTAACTCTTATAGAATTATTATCTCTTAAATATCTTCTTATCTCACCAATTATCATAGGTACAGCATATGTTGAGAATTTAACATTCTGACTTATATCAAAGTTGTCAATAGCTTTAATAAGACCTATACATCCTACTTGAAATAAGTCATCAACGTATTCTCCTCTATTATTAAATCTTTGAATAACACTTAAAACTAACCTAAGATTTCCTTTTATAAATTCCTCTCTTGCCGAGTTATCACCATTGTGTATTCTTGAGAATAGAGCCATCTTTTGATCGTTGGTTAATACAGGTAATTTTGACGTATTTACTCCACATATTTCAACTTTATTTATTAGCATAAAAACCTCCCGGCAATTTATAGAAAACTCATAACCGTATTTTTAACAATTTATATTCGTAGCTATAAAAAAATTATATTGTTTCCATTTGATTATTAATTTCCTAAATCAATATTCTGTCAATATCATTATTACCACAGCAATATTTTTTATACTGAAAATAACCTCCTTTATTTTTTTAAAACCCCTTGACAAGCCCTGAAAGTCAAGCCTTCCAGCGTTATCAAAGGGTTTCAATTACATACCATGTTATTCCACAAATATTATATTTTACATTTTAAAAACTTGTATTTTTTATGACATACTTCAAAAAATTTCTCTACACTTTTAACTCTCAATTCTTAATTCTTAATCCCCTCTCACACCATTTTATTTATTTCCTTCTTTAGCCTTCCTAATATTCTTTTCTCTAATCTGGAAATGTATGATTGTGATATTCCCAACATATCAGCAACTTCTTTTTGAGTCTTCTCAATTCCATTTTGTAAACCAAATCTTAATTCCATAATATTTTTTTCTCTAAGTGATAGTTTTTTCATTGCTAAAAATAACAGTTCTCTATCTACTTCATCTTCAAT
>CAYYEC010000515.1:0-2999 GCA_964470745.1 uncultured Eubacteriales bacterium
TGCGAAATCATTTTACTAGTGGTTTGTAAAGCTTCTTTTTCATAGTTTATTTAAAGCTTTACAAATCCACTTCCTATGTTTGTGGTCTGCTAACCATAAATAATAGACTTTACAGACCACTAAAGTTATATAACGTATAATCATAATTAAAAATCATATAATATACTTGAGTAGCGTTATATATAATATTAAGATTTGTTTATCATTTAACTATAATTTGTGTATTTAATCTACCACTTTAATAATACTATTTACTGCTTATCTTTGCAATAGGTCTACTAATAAGTTAATAAAATTGCTGCACATATAAAGCCGGAGCTGTCAATGTAGTAAAATTATAGTCCAATCATTTTATGATTGAAAACAAACCACTTCCACACCCTTCACAGCTTGAACAATCACTACATGAATTCTCGCTAAACATTTTAAGATGACGTTTAATTGAGAAAATATTTCTATTAATATCATAATCATTCCCGTTTATCCTGGCACAGTCATCGTGGAATTCAATATATATAGGTATAATGTCCATTTTTTCATCATCCAGCATATTTAGCTTAAAGAGAGGCGTATATACTGTCTTTTCTCCCAATTCATTTATAACTTCAATAATATCTGTAGAAGAAATAAGTGACCTTACAGAGCCATTCTCATAAAGTCTTAAGGAATTATTTTCGCCATGAATACCTAAGGCATTTGCATCAAATGCTTCGATCACCCCAATAGGAGTATCTAAAACCATTGGTTTTTTTGGTTCAAAAGACTTAAGTTTTCCATCATCGTATAGAGATATACCAATACGAACATCTGCTTGACCTACTGGAGTAGCAATATTTATAGAATCATTTGGCCAAAAAGTAAAACTTTTTACAGAACCATTTTCATAAAAATTTATTGAAATCATTTTTACCTTAAAACTTCCAAAGGAAAAAATAAATTCAAATGGTTTCGCTAATTCATATTCATTTTGTTCAGTCCAATACCCAGTTATCTTACCATTCAATGGGAAAAGTCTTTTTATATTACCATCTTCATAAAATGTAATCAGCTCAGCAGGAAAAACACCTTCTGGAGTCTGAATACTTGTTTGTTCATTTAAAGATATGCTTTTAATATTACCATTTTGGTGGAATGAAATGGATCTGGTATATTTTCGTCTAATTCCATCATCCTCGTATTGAGGTACAAGCACTCCAAAAGGCAATTTAAGCTCATTCAACTCATTTAGAGTACACTCTTTTGCTATTCCGTTTTTATAAAACTCAATATAAGATATCCCCTTAAGAACACCATATTTTGTATATATACTTTTCACTTCTTGCACCCCCCACAAAATTCATTACATGTTTTAAGGCAAACCGTTACCTTATATTCTGTCTCATTTATTTTTGCAGTTTCCCACTTTAGGTTGAGCTTATCAAATTCCTTTTCAAACCAAGGCGGAATGTGACTGCATACAACTTCCAATTCATAAAACTTTTCTTTTTGAAGAAACGGTAATAGAGCTTGCTTAGAAGTTACATCTGTATAATTTGCCTGCAACTCTATTAAATTGATGTAGTAATTACCTTGGATACTTGTCTGTACAGGATATGGTTTTGCTCTTTCATCATCATTTCTTGCTTTTTCTTCATTTTCAACTTGTTCAATCACATAATCCAAAAATTCTTCTGGCATGCCGTCTATCTCAAATATACAAAATCCTGAAACATCAAGTATATTATAAGGCACTCCAGTAACTTCTTTCCCTACAAAGATTTTGCACTCATTTACTGATTCAACTAATTCTAAAAGATTCTTACGAACTACTCTAAGTCCACTTTTCTTTTCAATACTAAATATGAATTCTTTAATTACTTCCCATTTTTCAATATTTTTTTTGTATAATTTAATAACTCCTGCTTCAAATATTGATGTAGTTGACCCACTTTCATTTAAAAAAACTGCTATTTCTTTTTTCAAATTAATCATCTCCTCTTTACAAAATTCAACTGTACCAAAATAAATAAAGCCTCTCATTTCAAACCACCCCAAAAAGGTAGTTTTGAAACGAGAGGCTACAACGCTAAAGGTTATAATATACAATCCTGGTATACTAAACAAATTGGTTTAAGAATATTTATACTCTAAATATCTAAAATCATTTGCTCATTTCAAGTTATACAATATTAATTTATATTCATATTATATTATAGGCTTTAAATAAGCGCAAGTTTTAAAATCAAGCAGGTGCGTCAAATTGTACAGTACATAAATCCTTATACAATCCACCATGCGCTAACAATTCATTGTGAGTTCCTGATTCTACAATTTCACCTTCCTTTAAAACTAAAATTTTGTCTGCTTTCTTTACTGTTGATAGTCTGTGAGCAATAACTATTATAGTTCTGCTGCCTGCCAATTCCTGAATTGCTTGTTGTATTTGAATTTCTGTATGAACATCAACTGAAGCTGTAGCTTCATCTAAAATCAAAATAGGAGTATTTCTTAGAACTGCCCTGGCTATAGACAATCTTTGCTTTTGACCTCCGGATAGTTTTACTCCTCTTTCTCCTATAACAGTATCATATCCTTGAGGTAATTGCATTATAAAATCATGTGCTCTTGCTATTTTTGCTGCATTAACAATATCCTCCATAGACGTATCCCTGAATCCATATGCAATATTTTCTGAAATACTTCCATTGAATAAAAATACATCCTGTAATACAATACTAATTTGATTTCTTAGTGAAGATAAAGTTAAATCATTCAAATTTTTGCCATCAAGTAGAATATCTCCAGAAGTTGGATCATAAAATCGTGCAAGCAAACTAATTATTGTTGTTTTACCTACACCAGTAGGTCCAACTAAAGCAATCATTTCTCCTGATTTTGCCATAAAGCTAACACTTTTTAAAACTGGATTTTCAGAAATATACTCAAAGCATACATCTTTGAATGCTATTTCTCCTCTAGATTCAAAAATGTCTTGAGAATTCTTATTGTCTTTAATATCC
>CAYYEC010000516.1:0-1503 GCA_964470745.1 uncultured Eubacteriales bacterium
GTATACATCTCCCCTTTTTACAATCAAACTATTCACTGCCTGATAATTTTGTTTCATAACTTAAAAAGTCTTCATAGTCCCCTTCTGAGTATTCTTCTGTAATGCTCTTATTTATACTGCTCATTTCTAAATAACCGGCTTTCATTTTATTCCTGATTTCAATCTTTCTCTTTTCAATCAAATAAAACCTTATAGCCTTTCTTATAAAGTCACTTCTGTTTGTTCCTTCTAATTTTACTGCATTATCTAATTCTTTTAGTAAATTTTCCGGAATGGAAATCAAAATTTTTTTGTTATCAGCCAAATTTCACACCTCGCATTAACTAAGACTAAACTCAGATGGAGTATAACTTCAACTGAACGTAAAGTCGTACTATCCTTAATATATTTTCAGTATATCATTATCAAAAATCATATACAGGAAAACTAAACATTAACGATTTAACTAAACATAATTACATGTAATTTTATCATATAACAAGCAATAAATGTATGGTAACTTTTGTATTATTGTGAAAAAATATTATTCTTCTATATTTATTTTATCATATTGTATAGCTTTTACTAAATTATTTTTTTTATAAATAAAAATTGTGCCTGGGAGCAAGTTTTCTTTGTCAAATTTTAAAACATGTTTAAAAGCACCATCCCAATATATTAATTCTTCTGGTATAGAATCTGATAGATTATTAAATTTACTTAAATCAAAATCTGAAATTAACGAATCAGCAATCTTAAAATCATTTATTATTATGCTGCCATCATGAAATTTTTCATTACTTAAAATACATCTTCCATCACTTAAAAAAGCTATATTCCATTTTGTATTTTCAGCATTTACAGTAAAACTATAGTTGCCGTCCCTGCATATTATGCCAACCTTATAAAGATCTTCCGTCTTATCGGTAAATACTTTAACTAAAGCTTCACTTGTATAATTGGCAGGAATAATATATGATTTATCTTTGACTGAACAACCAAATAATGTAACAACAAATAAAATTAAACACATTAATTTAAGAAATCTACTCATAGTCAAAAACTTACTCCCATCTACCAAGACTATACTATACATATATGATGGAATATAATGATATATGACTTATTTTTATATATGGTTTTTTTTAATCATTTTTTTCTGCAACACACGATGCCACAGCATATTCTTTTGTATGAGAGATAGACAAATAAAAATTATTAATACTAATTTCCCTTGCTCTTAATAATGCATTATTTAAAACAACTACACTCGGTTTTCCGTAATTATCCTTTACGATTTCAATATCGCTTGGACCAAATTTTAAAAAACCTGTACCGAGGCATTTGGAGACAGCTTCCTTTGCAGCAAACATACCCGCAGCTGTCTCAGAATTATATTTTCTGGATTCTAAATACTCCCTCTCTTTATCAGTATATATTTTTTTAAGAAATCTTTCATTATTTATATTTTTTCTGATCCTATAAATCTCAGTTATATCTATACCATGACCGACAATCATTTTA
>CAYYEC010000516.1:1513-2966 GCA_964470745.1 uncultured Eubacteriales bacterium
AATTCCTTTCTTCAAAATATTAATTGACAAAGAGCCTCATATATATAATAATTATAATACAAGTTTTTATACTTTACAATAAAACTTTACTTGATCAACAAAACACATTAAAGGAGTTAATATATGAATAACGTTACAGTAGTTTCTCATCCGTTGATACAACATAAACTTACAATGCTGAGAGACAAAAATACACCATCTAAGGATTTCAGAGAATTGGTAAGAGAAATAGCCATGCTTATGGCATATGAAGTTACCAGAAACCTACCTCTTACGGATATTGAAATTGAAACGCCAATATCAAGAACTAAGGGTAAAGTATTGGATGGAGAAGATATCGCAATTGTTCCCATATTACGCGCTGGATTGGGAATGGTAGATGGCATGCTTGATTTAATCCCTAACGCAAAGATTGGACATATAGGCTTATATCGAAACGAAGAAACATTGCAGCCTGTGGAATATTACTGCAAATTGCCAAAAGATATCGAAAAAAGAATAGTTATCATTACTGAACAAATGCTTTCAACAGGAGGTTCCATGCTTGGAGCAATAAATCTGTTAAAAAGACACGGTGCTAAAAAAATTAAATCCATACATTTGGTATGTGCTCCGGAAGGTATTAATATAGTAACTAAAGCTCACCCTGACGTAGAAATATACACTGCATCAATCGATGAAAAATACAATGACATCGGATATATAGTTCCGGGACTGGGAGATGCAGGAGACAGGCTGTTCGGAACAAAGTAAATATATCTTATGCTTAAATTTATAGAATATTTAGTTGCATGAAAAATAGTATGACTAAATATCTTTCACATAAAACAGTCATCAATATGAATAGGCTTTTGACAAATTTAAATTTCAAGACGCAAAAAGCCGGGCAGCCGGAGCGTATACGACATACGTAAGGATTGCCCGGTCTTGAAGCAATGAAGAAATTAAGGTTGTCATCAAAATGGTAGGTTTATTTAAAAAAGTCGCCCTGCAAATCACAAGAATACAGGCAACCTTAATATAATTTAATGATTATTTATACCTCTTAATTTGTTCAATATTATTTTTTGTTCTGCAGCAGCAACAATTCTTCTTGTATATTCTACAGTATCAGGATTGACGCTCATGCTGTCTATCCCTTCCTGAACTAAAAATTCAGCAAATTCAGGATATTGAGACGGTCCCTGCCCGCAGATAGATATTGTCTTGCCATATTTGTGGACTGCCTTTATTAATATGGATATAGCTTTTTTAACTGCATTGTTTCTTTCATCAAAATAGCCCATATTATTGAGTATTCCGGAATCTCTGTCAGCTCCCATTATCAACTGAGTTAAATCATTACTTCCAATACTGAAACCATCTACAAGCTGAGCAAATTCTTCTGCTTCAAATACTACAGATGGAACCTCTGCCATTATCCATATCTTAAAATTTTTATTCTGAACTAATC
>CAYYEC010000517.1:0-2957 GCA_964470745.1 uncultured Eubacteriales bacterium
GAGTATGGTTGGAGCCTATGGCCAAGATGATAGAGTTTGTGCTTACCCTGCATTATATTCAATTTTTGAAGCTGATAAGTTTAATAAGACTGCCATATGCGTTTTAGCTGATAAAGAAGAGATAGGAAGTGTAGGGAATACAGGTTCTCAGTCAGTTTTCCTTGAAAATTTCATAGCCAAGCTATGCTCATTAACTACAGATAATTATAGTGACATAGTATTAAGAAAATGCTTGGAAAACTCCAAAATGCTATCAGCTGACGTTAATGGAGCGGTTGACCC
Source organism: uncultured Eubacteriales bacterium (assembly GCA_964470745.1). Taxonomy (GTDB): domain Bacteria; phylum Bacillota; class Clostridia; order DSM-8532; family CAYYEC01; genus CAYYEC01. The sequence continues at coordinate 283 of CAYYEC010000517.1, forward strand.
CAATTTTAAGAATGTAAATGAAACTAAAAATGCTGCTTATCTTGGAAAAGGCATAGTTCTTTCCAAGTTTACGGGTTCAAGAGGGAAATCTGGGGCTAGTGATGCGAATGCAGAATTTGTTGCTGAAGTCAGGAAGGTATTTAATGATAATAATATAATATGGCATATGGCTGAATTAGGTAAGGTAGATCAAGGTGGTGGTGGTACGATAGCAATGTTTATAGCAAATTTAGGAGTAGATGTAATAGATTGTGGTGTACCAGTTTTATCCATGCACGCTCCTTTTGAGGTTACAAGTAAAATTGATATCTATATGTCTTATAATGCTTATAAAGTATTCCTTGAAAATATGAACTAAAATTTGAGTACAGAAAAAGGAAAGGAAGAAAATCAATTTTCTTCCTTTCCTTTTTCTGTACTTTTTGTTACTGTGTCTTCTTCATCTTGATGCAGTTTTACAATTTTTTCAGTTTCAACCGGATCATTTATAAAGTACCATATATCATTTTCCAGCTTTGGTTCACCAGGTAAAGTATACATATTAATTTTGCTATAGTCTAAAGCTGTCACATTAGCCATAAGTTTGAGACAATCCTTAATATCAATATTAGTCTTAATGTTATTAAATATAATATCAACTAATTCATCTATCTTTGAAAAATAGTAAACATTTGCCTTCTGGTGTACTACTTCTTTTATAAAAGACTGCTGAGCTTCAATACGTTTTAAATCACTACCATCATAATATTGTTTTATTTCATCTGTATATTGATTCGGTTGCCTAAACCTCATAAATTGTTCTGATTTTTTACCATCAAAATGCTGTTGACCTTTTTTGAGGTGTATATGCAAATTTTGAATTGGATCATCATAATCCATATTTACTGGAACATAATAATCAACTCCATCAAGTTTGTCTATAATTTTGCGAAAAACTGAAGTATCAATGTAAACATAATAATCCATATCAATACCTAACAATTCTTCTACAGTTAATTTAGCAAGACTTGGACCCCCATGAGGATAAGCATAATTTATTTTTACATATGACCCGGTAACATTAACTTTTGTATCTCTTGGGATAGACAATAAATTAATTTGTGCAGTTTTTATATTATAGTTTACTACAATAATTGTATCAGTATTAGCATTAACCTCATCTCCACCTAATAACAAAATGTTAATAGTGCTTTTTTTAGGATTAGTAGTATTAGTTATGTTATCAAATACATTATTTGAAGATTCTTTACTTTCACTATTATTCATGTAGCTTAAAATAGAAAAGCCAGCCAAAAAGAATAAAATGCCTAAAAACAAACTAGAAAAAAAATAAAATTTTCTCAATTTCATATACCTCAAATCAAAGTTTAATATGTAAAATAATTTAGCCAAAAAACATGTATCTTGTCTAAAAAATGCATGAAAATATACACTCACTATAGTATAATACAAAGGATGAAATACTGTCAATTTAACTTTTGATTAAATTTATCTTAAAACTTCCATTAATTCTGTGAGATTATAAAATAGAATTGTATGTAAGGTTTTGTCGATATTTTGAATATTACTTAGTTAATTATATATATTTACGATTGATCCTTATCTTTTTTAACAATATTTGATAAAGGGTTTTTATCTACTGCATCTCTTAATTGTTGCTCATCCAAATGGGTATATATTTCTGTGGTTGAAATACTTTCATGTCCTAAAATTGCCTGTAAAGCTCTTATATCAACATCTCCGTACTTATACATTAAAGTTGCAGAAGTATGGCGCAATTTATGTACTGAATATCTTTTTGGATCAAGGCCCGCCTGCCTTATATAGCCTTTAACAATTTTTTGAACAGAGCTATTACTTATTCGCTGTTTTCTTTTACTTAAAAATAAAGCATCTTTATCTTTTACACCATTAGTTTCTCTGATGCTAAGATAGGTATCAATAGCCGACATACAAGCTTTATTTAAATATATAGTACGTTCTTTATTTCCTTTTCCTATGATGGTAAGCTTATTATCTCGTATATCACTAATATTTATATTAACAAGTTCAGAAAGTCTCATACCACAATTTAAAAACAGAGTAATTATAGCAAAATCACGCTCAAAAAAATCACCATCTACAATTTCTAAAAGCTTTTTACTTTCTTCTATGTTTAAATACTTTGGCAATCTTTTAACAATTTTTGGAGATTCTAATTCATTTGCTGGATTATATTCTAATAACTTAGCTTTGTTGGTCAAATAATTAAAAAAAGATTTTAAGCTTGCAACTTTTCGAGCTCTAGTAGGTGAAGAATTCTTGCGTTCACGGCTTAAAAATGATAAAAACGAATAAAGGTCACTTAGCTCAACCGATTTAATTAATTCTATTGACACATCAGAGATTTCTATTTCATCAAATTCTATTTCGGCTGAAACTATTTTTTTATGTCTTTTTAAAAACTTAAAAAACATTCTTAAATCAAAAAAGTATTCATTTACAGTATTTAGTGATTTTCCTTTGATAGTTTCAATATAGATCAAAAAATCATTTAAAATATTTGGTGCAGTTTCAAAATCATTTTTATTCACAAAAAATACCTCACTTTTAAATACTTTTGAATACAGTTTGTATATGTACAATATACCATAAAATATGAATAATATGAACAATTTATTAAATCTCCTCTATAT
>CAYYEC010000518.1:0-2951 GCA_964470745.1 uncultured Eubacteriales bacterium
TTTGTTACTTTATCACTTTTTGACTGTATACTTAGTGCCTTTTGCTTTATCAAATCAGCATATCCTATCAAAATGTCAGTTCTATTTGGAATCGGTTGATATCCAATCTTATATTCAGCTTTAAATGAATCTGATTTTATAGCTTTTTCCATATTATCAATGGCTAAATCTATATTGTTTTCTTTTAAAGCGTTTAAAGCTTTATTTCCAAATCCATATGCAATATTAAAACGTATAGGAACTATGAGAATTGTTAATGTAATAATTAAAGCAATTATAGCTGTTGGTTTTTGTTTATTGTTTATTGATTTTTTAGCATTTTTACCAACATCTAAGAACCAGGAACCCAGAACATCTTTTCCAATAAGGCTATTTAACAAAGCCATTAGTTGCCAAAGAATAAGCATTACTGCTGAAAGTGATAAGTCAAAATCCATAACAGAATGCATAATCATAAAAACTATAGAGGCGAAAATAGAAGCAGAGATTAATTGAGAATTGAGAATTGAGAATTGAGAATTTTTCAATCCTTTATCAATATCAATATCTAAATCGCTATTTGTTTCTTTTCTTTGGTAAACAGTAAACATCCAAATAACTGCTATAATTAATGCCAATAAAATCAATAGTCCCATAATTCCGGTTTCAAGTGCGACCTGTAAAGGGTAATTGTGCGCTTGTGTGCTCCAGTATAGGTATGATTGGTAGCTAAAATATATAAACGGCCATGCTCCTCCACCTGCTCCAAGAAGCCATCTGTCCTTAAACATTTTAAGTCCATCTTTATAGAATATCATCCTTGAAGAGCCGCTCTGAGCTGATTCCAGATTTTCAAATCTTTTAAAATATTTTTCTATATCATATTTATTTTTTAATGCTAATTTTTTTACTATCTTTCCTGATCCTGCATCTAAAATACTGGCATTATTTATTATCATTTTTGTACCAGTATAATAATTTACAAAACTAATATCTACAACCTTACTATCAACGGGTATATTAAAATTGATTTCCTTCTTTTCCAGACCATTTGTGGTTTTGTAATTATCCTTGTAGACTTCTGTGCTTCCACCAAATAATACGTTCTTTTCACTTTTGCTGCTAATATTTATATTGTAAGCATATGGCTGTTTTTCATTTTCCATTGCTGCTTCTACTTCGTATGATAGTATATATTCTTTATCCGGTTTTAATGAAATGCTTTTTGTTACTGCTTTTGAGCTGTCTTTTTCTTCTTTTGAATGTGCTAATTCCAATGGTACGGCAGCATTCATTACATAAATAAATATTACAATTAAGATGACTGCAATACCACCTGTTCCACCAACATATACTTTCCAATTAATCTTTTGCGTTACATTAGCTAAATATTTTACTACTATCCCAATACCAGCCAGCAAAATGCTTCCTGTCAATATATACATCCACACCTTACCACCATTCTCTCCTGTTTCAGAAAGAAGTGGTGATATTATAAACCCAATAACTCCAGCCGGAACTGACATAGAAATCAAATAGGTAGCACCCTTTATTTTATGGCCTTTAGGCATAGCTGAAACAAAAATAATACAAGCTAAAGGAAAAAGCAGCTGTGCTCCCCTACTTTGAGTAAGAATAAATGTAGCAAATAGAATAAAACTTGATATGCCAACTACAGCTCTTATCCAAATCTTATCCACAGCCATTAATAAACCGATACAAACAAAAAACACCGCCATTACATAAGCAGCTAAAGCATTTGGATACTGTATAGTTGAATTTATTCTGTTCCAAACCAGTAGACCAAAAAACAAATCATGATTTGCGCCTAATTTATTAAAAATCCCATTAAGTATATTAACTAATTTATTTCCCGCTCCTGAATCAAGTCCAATAATACATACGCCAACACTTGAGGCAATCATAGTCCATATAACCATAAGTCTTGATCTATATGTATTGGCAAGTTCTGTGAGCATATAAAATACTGCAAAGTACATGCAGTATTTCAGCCATTCGCCAATAGCTGCTCTTGTAGATACAGCCACAAAAATCGAAATAAAGTACACTACCACAAATCCAAAAGCTGCATACTCTATAGGAGTCTTTAAGAAGGTATTGTCCTTTTTCATCCATTTATATATCCAAAATAGAGCGAAGATACTGAATACTATAATCTCTGCAGGCAGCTGCTCTTTTTCAAAGTAAAGACCCCGTAAATAAGGTGGATAAAAAATGGTAACCGCTAAAGCGAAAAGGATAACTAGCCTTAGCTTGTTGGCTATGTTCTCGTAATTGTTTGTGCTATTAAGTTGTTTTCGTTGTCTTCTATTTTTACTCATGGGACTCCTTTTTTTATGTATAGTATTGTAAATTCAAAACCTTTAACCACTGAGCTCACTGAGTGGCACTGATTTTCACGGTTATTGCTATTTATTTTTATCTCAATATTTGAATATAAGTTCCAGTTTTTGATGCTACCTCTATTATTTAACCCATCCGTGTACTTAGTGTATCTTTTTGCCGTGGCTTCCGTGGTTCATGTTTTTTTATCCACTCAATGGCATAGCTTCGCCATATCGACAGTCAAAAACCAACAAAATACGTCAATTCTCAATTCTCAATTCTCAATCCATCTCTAACATCCTCATTCAATATCGGGCCGAAACACCTCTAATGAACTTCAGAATTTTTATGTTCAATTTATGAACAACTTTATTCTACAAAAGTTTACAGTTAGAGTCAAGAGGGAAAATACTACATGGCAACATTGAGCTGGGTCCTGGATTCTGGCATTTTAATCCTTTAACCACTGAGGACACTGGGGTACACGGATTTTCACTGATGTTGTTGTTATCTTTCATCTCAATATTTGAGCCAATTTCACAATTTAGTCTTTATCCACATTAAATCCTTCCGTGGGTCTTTGCCGTGGTCTTTTACAGTGTCCTCCGTGGTTCATGGTTTTTAAA
>CAYYEC010000519.1:0-2949 GCA_964470745.1 uncultured Eubacteriales bacterium
CAATCAGTAGTTCAAAATTTAAGCTTGAGGTCAGGCGAGATTAAGAAAATACTTGAAACAATTAACAGTGTTGCTGACCAGACAAACCTATTAGCTTTAAATGCAGCTATTGAAGCTGCGAGAGCTGGAGAAGCAGGGAAAGGATTTGCTGTTGTTGCTGATGAAATTCGAAAACTGGCAGAAGGAACTTCAAATTCAGTTAAAGAAATTACATCTATTTTGATGGAGATACAGATGCAATCTAATGAGGCATCACAGAGTATGGTAGTAGGGGTTGAGGAAGTTAAGAAGGTAACCTCTATGGCTCAAATTGCAAGTGACTCATTTGAGGAAATTGTAAATAAAAGTAGTGGTGTTGATAAACAAATCCAAGAAATATCACAAGCTATTGAACACATAATAGATGAAATCCAGCAAGTTGAGGAATTAAGCAAAACTATATCAAAAACAGCTAAAAAGTCACTTTCAGATAGCCATGAAGTAGCTTCTGCTGTTGAAGAACAATCTGCAAATCAAGAGGAAGTTTCATCTTCAGCAAGTATGCTTTCAAATTTGGCTGAAGAATTAAAGAAAATGGTTGAGAAGTTTAAAATGTAAGAAGTGTAAAGAAAATTTTCAGAATTTAACTATGACATTTATATTTGTTATGCTATACTCTAAGAGACAATATCATGGGGATTAAAATTTATTTTAATCCTCTTAAATTTGAAATATATGCATAAAATAAATAAGTACTTACAAGTTATTTTTTAAGTATTCTATAATTATAAGTTATATATTGATAAATGTTTCTATAGTTTGAGGAGTTATTAAGATGAAACAACGTGGCTTTTATGGCGTTAGAGAAATAGATAATCTAAAGGATATGATTAAACAGAGCACAGAGCTATATAAAAATAAGAATGCTTTTTTAGTCAAATCATCCGATGGTTCGCATAAAGGAATTACATATTATAAGTTCAAAAGAGATACTGAAGCTCTTGGGACAGCTTTGATTGAATTAGGGTTGAAGGACCAGTTTATTGCAGTACTGGGCGAAAACCGCTATGAATGGTGTGTGACATATCTTTCAACAGTAAATGGATTGGGAATTACAGTCCCACTAGATAAAGAGTTGCCTGATAATGAAATTCAAAATTTTTTAATAACTAGTAATGCTAAGGCTTTGGTGTTTTCAGGGAAATTTGAAAACAAAGTAAAGAATGCAATTAAATTAGTTAAATCACTAAAATACCTAATAAATATGGATAGTAATGAATATGAAGATAATGGAGTTCTTTCATATAAAAAGCTAATTGAGAGAGGTAATGCATTACTTGATGATGGTGACAGGTCATACATTGATACTGAGATAGACAATGAGAAAATGAGCATATTACTTTTTACTTCTGGTACTACAGACAATGCAAAAGGTGTAATGTTATCTCATAAAAATATTTGTTTTGATATAATGTCCGTTTGTAAAACAGTTAAAATTAATAGCGATGATTTATCATTATCAATTCTTCCCTTACATCACACTTATGAGTGTTCTTTAGGGTTTCTTGCTATAATGTATAATGGAGGTTCGATAGCCTTCAATGAAGGGCTTAAGCATATAGGGAAAAATTTGAAGCAAGTTAAGCCTTCGATACTTATTAGCGTACCTTTACTATTAGAAAGTATGTATAAAAAGATTTGGGAACAAGCAGCGAAAACCAAAGGATTAAAAACTAAATTGAAAATAGCTCTTGCTATTGGGAATTTACTTAATAATGTATTTAAAATTAATATTAGAAGAAAATTGTTTAAGAGAATATATGAAAACATTGGAGGAAACATTAGGCTTATTTTAACAGGGGCAGCAGCTATTAATCCTAAAGTATCAAAGGGCTTTAGAGAGTTTGGCATACCAATACTTCAAGGATATGGGCTTACCGAGTGTTCACCTTTGGTAACTGGAAATAGAGATAATGCATATATCGATAGTTCTGCGGGTTTACCTATACCTGGAGTTGAGGTTAAAATTTCAAATCCTAAAGAAGATGGTGTGGGAGAGGTAATTTTAAAAGGTGATAATGTAATGCTTGGATATTTCAATAATAAAGAAGCGACCGAAGGTTGTATTAAAGATGGATGGTTTTATACGGGTGACTTAGGATATTTAGATAAAAAGGGTTTCTTGTATATAACTGGCAGAAGTAAGAATGTAATTGTAACAAAAAATGGTAAAAATATTTTCCCGGAAGAAGTAGAATCTTATATAAATAGGCACCCATTTGTCTTAGAATCAATGGTTTGGGGTAAATATGAGAAAGCCTCTGGTGAGACAGAAGTAAATGTTCAGATATTTCCCAATCTAGAAGCTATAAAAGAAAGATTAAAGGTTATAAGTGTTTCTAAAGACGATTTGATAAAGGTATTTAGTGATGTAATTAAAAATGCGAATAAGGAAATGCCTTTGTATAAAAGGATTAAGGATTTTTCTATACGTGATAGTGAATTTATAAAAACGACTACAAAGAAAATAAAAAGACATATGGAAAAGGTCGAAAAATAAATTTAGAGGTACTTAAAGGGATAGATGTATAAGCATCTGAAGGTTATAATAAATATAAGGAGTGTGATATTAATGATAAAGAAAATAGAAAAATGTAGTTTCAGTATTGATGCGAATAAAATTGCTTTAAATCAAAGAAAATTCGAAACATCAGAAATTGGCAGAGGAATTGGAATTCACAAGGCAAAGAAGGGCAAAGGGAGTTTTACAAGGAAAGTAAAACATAAGAAGAACTATGGTAGAGATGACTATGGTTCTTTTTTTATCGTTACTGTGATATAATTTTAATATAGATGGTACTCTTATATGTTGCATTAAAGACATTCCATGGAAGAAAAAAGCAACATATAGACAAAGGAATATTATTTTGCAATATTTGAATAAGAAATGTAAAATGTTTATTGCAAAAA
>CAYYEC010000520.1:0-2947 GCA_964470745.1 uncultured Eubacteriales bacterium
GGTTGTTGTAGTTCCTGCAACTGCGAATGTAATCGGTAAAATGACATCAGGAATAGCTGATGACATGCTTACTACGACCATAATGGCAACAAAAGTCCCGGTTTTAGTTGTTCCAGCTATGAATTATGCAATGTATGAAAATGGCGTTGTTCAAAGCAATATTTCCAAATTGGCACAGTTGGGATATGTTTTTATGGAGCCTGATGTGGGTTTGATGGCCGCTGAGAATGAATATGGAAAAGGAAGACTGCCTGAACCTAAAAAAATAGTTGAAAAAATAAAAGATATTTTATTACAAAAGTCTGCTGTTAATAAAGATATTAAGGGCTTAAAAATTTTAATAACATCAGGTCCTACAAGAGAAGCAATAGACCCTGTAAGGTATATATCGAATCATTCATCGGGGAAAATGGGATATGCTATTGCGAAAGCGTCAGAGGCTAGAGGTGCAAGGGTGATGGTAGTGTCAGGACCTGTAAGCATACCAGTACCTGAAAATGTAGAAGTTATAATGGTTTCTTCAGCTGATGAAATGCTAAAGGCAGTATTGAAAGAGTACGATAACCATGATGTTATAATTATGGCTGCAGCAGTTGCAGATTATAAATGTGAAGCTGTTTCCAACGAGAAGATAAAAAAATCGGATGAAGCACTGACTTTGAAATTAATTAAAAATCCTGATATTGCAAAAAAACTTGGGGAAATTAAAAAAGGAAAAATACATGTGGGTTTTTGTGCTGAAACTAATGATTTAATAGAAAATGCCAAATTAAAAATAGCATCAAAAAATCTTGATTTGATTGTTGCAAATGATATTACCCATGAAGGTGCCGGATTTGGTGTTGATACAAATATAGTAAAGTTAATAAATAAAGATGGAAAAATTTTGGATTTGCCTATAATGAGTAAATTTGAAGTAGCAAATAAAATACTAGATGAAATAATACAGGTAATTGACAATGTCCAATTGATAACTGATAATTAAAAATAGTTATAGCATTTGTATGTAAATTATATTGATAAGTTTAAAATAAAATTTAAAAACAATAAAAGGAAAAATTAATTGTATACTGAACTTTTGGGAGGAATATAAATGGCAGTAGAGAAATCTATGGAAAAAGTTGTTGCACTAGCTAAAAATAGAGGGTTTGTTTATCCGGGATCAGATATTTATGGTGGTCTTGCAAATGCATGGGATTATGGACCTTTAGGAGTAGAGTTAAAAAATAATGTAAAAAAAGCCTGGTGGAAAAAATTTATTCAAGAAAGCCCTTATAATGTTGGAGTAGATTGTGCTATTCTAATGAATCCACAGGTATGGGTAGCATCTGGACACGTAGGTGGATTTAGTGACCCGCTTATAGATTGTAAGGACTGCAAAACCAGACATAGAGCAGACCAATTAATAGAAGAATGGAATAAAGAAAATGGTATCGAAATGAAATTAGACGGAATGTCTAATGAGCAGCTTATGGATTATATGAAAGAGAAAAATGTAAATTGTCCTGATTGTGGATCTAAAAACTTTACAGATATCAGAAAATTTAATTTAATGTTTAAAACCTTTCAGGGTGTTACAGAAGATTCAAAAGCAGAAATATTTTTGAGACCTGAAACTGCACAAGGAATTTTTGTCAATTTTAAAAATGTTCAAAGAACTACCAGAAAAAAGATACCATTTGGTATTGGCCAGATTGGTAAATCATTTAGAAATGAAATTACTCCTGGTAATTTTACATTTAGAACAAGAGAATTTGAGCAAATGGAACTAGAGTTTTTCTGTGAGCCGGGAAAAGATTTAGAGTGGTTTGATTATTGGAAAAACTACTGCTACAATTGGCTGATAAATTTGGGTATAAAGGTTGAAAGCTTAAAGATGAGAGACCATGGAAAAGAGGAACTATCTCATTATAGTAATGCAACAACGGATATTGAATTTAAATTCCCATTTGGATGGGGAGAGCTATGGGGAATTGCTGACAGAACTGATTTTGATCTAAAACAGCATATGGAGCATTCAAAAGATGATTTATCATATTTTGACCCTACAACAAATACAAAATACATACCTTACTGCATAGAGCCTTCACTAGGTGCTGACAGGGTTGCGCTTGCATTCTTATGTGACGCATACGATGAAGAAGAAGTGGCAGAGGGAGATGTTAGAACAGTTCTTCGTTTCCATCCGGTTATTGCTCCAGTTAAAATGGCAGTATTGCCATTGTCTAAAAAGCTTGGAGAAGAAGCTTTCAAAGTTCATGAAATGTTATCAAAGAAGTATGTTTGTGAATATGATGAAACAGGAAGTATAGGTAAGAGGTATAGAAGACAGGACGAAATAGGCACACCATTCTGTATTACATTTGATTTTGATTCTTTAGAAGATTATAGTGTAACCATTCGAGAAAGAGATTCGATGCAGCAGGTTAGAGTTAAAATAGATGAATTGGAGTCTTATCTTGAGGGTAAATTTGAATTTTAATAAAAAATCGAGCTAATATTGGCTCGATTTTTTATTTGGCTTCTTGGAGTGAAATAAAAGAAGCAAAAATGAGTGGGTTCGATACTGAGGAGTTATTATTTATATAAAAACATTGTTAAATAATAAACTTTTAAAAAAAATAGTGAATTTTTTTTACAATATGTTATAATGTTATCGTTCCAAGGGTAAATATTTCCTGTAAAGTTTTAAAAATTGTTTAGTTGGATATAATAATTCATTGTTATATGTTTGAAATCCTATAAAAGATATTACATTGTATACAATAAACACTTTAATTATTGTATATAATGTAAGTTTCATAATAATTTGTTGTAGTAGAAAATAGATACTGCAGTTATATTAAAATACTATCTATATATGTTGCAATAAAGATTTTTCATAGAAAGATTATTCAACATATGAATCATATGTGACCTGAAACATAATTTCAGCAAAGCATTCAGG
>CAYYEC010000521.1:0-2923 GCA_964470745.1 uncultured Eubacteriales bacterium
CATCTAAACCTTGCATTGAAATCAAGGTACTAGTTCCTCGTACATAATTATAGTCGTTTTTCTCGTACTTGTCAATAATCAGTAACGAATTGTACTATTTTCTCGTATTTACTGCAAAAAAATTGATATTTTATCAATAATACAATAGAATATAGGATGAGGTGTCGCTATGAAAAAAGTGTCAGAAAGAATCAGGGCATTAAGAAAAGAAAGACATATAACTCAAACTGAGTTGGGAAATATAATAGGTCTTGCAAAAACAACAATCAGCGGATACGAAACCGATAATAGTGAACCTGATTATGAGACATTGAATAAACTGGCAAATTATTTTGAAGTGTCAGTTGACTATTTGTTGGGAAGAACAGAAAATAGAAATCCGGATAAATCAATTATCTTAAATAATTTACGTTTGGTAATGGGAAAAATGTCACCTTCTGAATTTGTTGATTATATCAACGACCCGGGAATAACAACAGAATTAATTGAAGCTTATTTAAATGAAGAAATTACACCACAAATTGGCTCTTTAGGTTTAATAGCAAATGCAATAGGTGTTAATACCAATTTTTTCTATATGCCAAATACATTGGATACTCTTAAAGAAGAAAAAAGTGTTTATAAAGTGAATAAACCGGAAGTTAATTTTGATGAAGAACTTGAAAAGCTTATTAATAAAATTAAAAAATATAATTTAGACATTAAGCTTATAAACGAAATGATAGATATATTGATTGCTCAAATATGTAAGTAAAAACTCCTTTGAGTGTTTTTATTTTAGACATTTTGGTTCTTTTGGTTGATATACAAAAATATAGGAAGCTCTACAAGATATTGCTATTGCAAATGCAACTATAATACTACTTAAAATATAAAATAATTTTCTTTTCATAACTTATAACTCCATCAAGCTATATTACTTCAAGCGCTTTGGTTCTTTTGGTTGATATCCTAGTATAAATGATGCACTACAAGATACTGCCACTGCAATTGCAACAATAATACTGCTTAAAGCATAAAATATTTTCCCTTTCATAAATTATACACCCCATCAAGCTATATTACTTCAAACACTTTGGTTCTTTTGGTTGATATCCAAATATATATGATGCACTACAAGATACTGCCACTGCAATTGCAACAATAATACTGCTTAAAACATAAAATATTTTCCCTTTCATAAATTATACACCCCTTAGATAATTTTTTTAGTAATATCAACTACTTTACTAATATCTCTTTTCTTAATAAAATCACTGAGCAGCCTTATAATATTGGATTTTTCTACATTTGACAGTTTTTCCAATCTAACAGCTTCAGAGACTTTAATAATCAATTTACATAGATAAATATTCCCAATTGTCGAAAGAGTTAATCCTATTAGTGAAATTATTAAGTATTTTATATTTCCTAAATTGTCAGCCAAAATATATAAGAATAATCCTTGAAAGCTAAAAACAACCAGAAGTAATAATATGCTTTCCCGCTTTATTTTATTAAATTTGCTCAAATTAATCCATACTTTGTTTATATTCCACAAATAAATTACAAGTCCTATTTGTATTATTCTTTGAGGTAGAATAAAAACTAACTTAAAAATATTGTTCTGTTGTAAGAATTTAAATAGCACTGTTTTATTTGATATAAAAATTGCACATGGAATAACATATAAATTTTCAGTAACCATTATAACAGACATAAAAAACAAAGCACTAATAAAAGCTTTATACCATTTAAATCTATATACAGCTAATATAATAACTGCATAAATAAATGTATTAACTAAAGTACTCAAGAGTATAACATCTATAAATTCTCTGGATATTATAGGAATACATGCCATTATCAAAACAGATAAAAGAAACTTCCCTACATTTGCAGGAGTTGCCTTAAGCTTTTGCCTCTCTCCAATTAACAACAGCCCAATTAATAAATTCAAAGTGGCTTCTGGAATAAGTATAAAAACATATGTAAATAAATTAAGTAAACTAACTGTATTCAATATGGTACCTCCAAATTTTATTCTCCCCAAAATAAAATTCAAATAAAAATATTACTCTTATATCTTTTTTTCAATAATATCACACATTTTCAACAATTACAACATATTTTGACAATTTTATTGTAATTCAACAATATCCGTTGCTATTTTTGTGTCTTATCGGAACTTTTTACTTGATAAAAATCATGGGGACGATTCTGCTGCTTTCCCTACGGTCCTTCGTTTCACTTCGGAAGCATCAAACCATCCCCATGATTCTAAAATTGCCTTGCAGGCACCTTTTATCTGTCCAATTCATCTCTAAAACTATTGACCAAATTACCTACATTCTCAATAGCTTCATTAATAGTTATACTTTTTTCTACTTGTTTAACAATGGCACTACCAACAATAAGGCCATCACAATATCCCTTTAATTTATTTATATGTTCTCTTGTAGAAATACCAAATCCTAAAGCTTTTGGTATTTTTGAATACTTATTTATATATGAAAAAAACTCATTGAAATCTGTATTAAAATCTTTTCTCATGCCTGTTACTCCTAACGAAGAAACGCAGTATAAAAATCCTTTTGCATTTTTTGCCACTTTCTCCATTCTTTCTTTTGAGGTAGGAGAAACAAGTGTAATGATATCTAAATTGTATTCCTCTGCAATATCCGATATTTCCCCTGATTCTTCATAAGGTAAGTCAGGAATTATCAGACCATCAATTCCACTTGTTATACAATCTTTAAAAAACTTTCTAATTCCATATTGTAAAATACAGTTAAAATAAAGAAGATAAAGAAGTGGTACTTTTACATCTTCTCTTACCTCTTTTACCATATACATTATATCTTTTATTTTTATATTATTCTTTAGTGCTCGTGTATTTGCCTCTTGAATAACAGGACCTTCAGCAATTGGATCTGAATAGGGT
>CAYYEC010000522.1:0-2923 GCA_964470745.1 uncultured Eubacteriales bacterium
AATAAAGAATGACCTGCTCTAATTTCCTCTTCTTCCGGTCTGGAATTATATAATTTCACTCCAATATTTTTAGGTCTCCATGATTGCGAAATCCCAGTTGTTGTGTCTTTAGCTATAAGCTCAAAACTGGAATTTCCTTCTTTATCACTAATTAATGTACCATTTGATTCACCTTCGAAAGTATATCCATATACAGAGTAATCCAGATTCAAACCTGAAACAGGAGAACCTTCAAAGAATGTTGATTTAATATTAAAGCTCACTTTTTCTCCTGGTGAAACAACTCTTTTATCAGAACTGACTTCAATTTGGTAAGTTGGCTTTGTATATTGACTTATTTCTATGTATCTTTGCTGCAATACTTTTTCACCCAGTTTTATATCCATATAGTATGAACCCGGCCTTAAGTCCTCAAAATTCAATTCGCCTTCAAAGGTTCCATAGTCATCTAGTTCAATTTCTCTTGCATCAATTACTGCCAAATTATTCGAATATGAGTCATTATATGTATATTTCGCCAACTCAATAAAGGCTTTTTCAGAAATTTTACTATCGTCCCTTGATTTTATCAACCCCCAATATCTAATAGAATCTGTTGGTAAATACATCCCCCTGTCAAGATACATATATGACCAGTATTTTGTAGACATATTGTCACTTGAATTAGCTCCATGCAGGTATGATGAATAATAATAGGAATTGCTGTATACGGATGCAATAAAAGTGGGACTGCCTTCTTTGGACAACTTGAAATAGTATCTTTCTCCCATTTCGCCCTGCTCTGCCTTTGTCTCAATTTCAGCAATACCCGATTCATCAGTAAATACAATTGGCACATCCTCATATTCTATTTTTACATTTGCAACAGGGTCTCCACTTAGGGAGTCATTTGTCCAAATAAGCGATTTATCCTCACCTAACATAATATAAGTAGACAAATCATTAATTTGAATGTGTCTTAAATTCATATTTCTCTGATTTTATTACCAATAAATACTGACCTTCAGGCATCTTTTCGGGAAACGCTATTATTTTCTTATAATATGGACTTTCCATATTATATATCTTCGTTTTGAAAGTTAAAAATTTATCGGATTCTTCTATTTCAAATTTGATTTTGTCGGTATTAATATTAGCCCAATATGGGAACTCTTCGTATCTTTTTATATCCTTAAAGAAATTATCATCATCTTCATACCTGTAAATATTAATACCTAACTCTTTATTATCAAAATACTTCCCTGAGTATACTTCAATAGCAGGAATAATGTCTGATGTGAAGTTGTTAATATTATTTGAAAAGTTTAAATAAGCTTCATAGCCCAAATTACTGTTGTTTTTCAGTTTTTCTGTCTGGAATTGAAAAGTAAAGCCTTCTTTTA
Organism: uncultured Eubacteriales bacterium; assembly: GCA_964470745.1. Classification (GTDB taxonomy): domain Bacteria; phylum Bacillota; class Clostridia; order DSM-8532; family CAYYEC01; genus CAYYEC01. The sequence continues at coordinate 1,383 of CAYYEC010000522.1, forward strand.
TCTTTTCTGTACTTTCATTAAGAGATATACCTGATTTTATTATGACACTGTAAATTGTATCATATTCTAATTTATCAGGAACAAAAACTACAGCTTTTTTATGATATTCAAATCTTCCACTTACTTTTGGTTCAATTTCAAAGAAGTCATCAACTGCACCAATACCTTCATGACTAAATGATATTTCAACCCCTGAATTAACAGGAACTGATGTAGCTTTATCCCTGGGAAGAGACCTTAATATTTTAAATTCTTTTTTAGTCTGAAATGCCCATGAATAATTAAAATCATCTTTTTCACTTTTTAAAATGATATTATAAATACTATTTGGCTCCATATTTTTATTAAAACGAAGTGTAAACTCCTTGTCATTTGTTTTAGTAATATTATATTTTTCCTCCGGCTCAACTTTAATAACTGACTTAAGTACATCTACATCGTAATTTTTATATGATGATATAGTAAAAGCTGATTCAACATCTACACCCGCTGCGTCAGATTTGACCGGTTTAATACTTATATCATCAAAATTAGATTTATTAGAATCATGTGACAATTCTATATGCGAAGAATTTATTTTACTTTCTGTTTCAACAACCTTGTTATTATTTTTTAAAATAATAACTCCTGCAGAAATTGCTATAATTGTAATGCTCATTATTACAATGAATATATCCCTGTTTTTTTTAGAACTTAATATATTAAACATAAATAATTTATTCCCCCTGATATTTGCAGATTGACACAATCTGATTATACCATCAATTTCTATAATTGTTCAATAATTCATTGGATTTTACACAAATTTGTAATATTTAGAGTATGTATATAACTTAAACAAAGAATATTTTGAAAAATTAATTTCTGGAATGAAAAGGATTAAACGCATTGCATATAGAATATATAGTCTATGAATTAGTAAAATTTTTTAATGAGGTAATCTATAATGAATAATTTGGTATTAATCGGAATGCCTGGAGCAGGTAAAAGCACCATTGGTGTTGTGCTTGCTAAAACTTTGGGAATGAGTTTCATTGATACAGACCTTTTGATTCAGCAAAATACAAAAATGCTTCTACAAAATATTATTATTAACAGGGGTTTAGATGAGTTTTTATCAATAGAATCAGATGTAATCTCAAACTTAAATGCATCTAATTCGGTTATAGCTACAGGTGGAAGCGTAATATCTAGTGCAGATTCTATAAGTCATTTAAAGGAAAACGGAATACTAATATATTTACAACTAAGATATGAAGAAATTGAATCCCGTATCAAAAATATATCTACCAGAGGGATAGCAAGAAATGAAGATCAAACATTACTTGATATATATAATGAAAGAATTCCATTATACGAAAAATATTCCGATATAGTTATAAATTGTACAAATCGAGATGTAGAAGAAATTATTTCAACTATAATAAGTAATAATATTTATAAATAATTAGCAGATTAACAAAACTAAATACCATTATCTGTAATTTTTGCTCAAAATACGATAAAAATAACGTTTTTTGAGCAAAAATTCAATATATATG
>CAYYEC010000523.1:0-2914 GCA_964470745.1 uncultured Eubacteriales bacterium
GTCATCAGAGAACAAACGCCAGTTTTATGTTCCTAAAGGATTTGCCCATGGATTTTGTGTAGTATCTGAAACCGCACTATTTGCATATAAATGCACAGACTTCTATAACCCTCAGGCTGAGGGTGGTGTTTTGTGGAATGATTCTGATATTGGAATTGAGTGGCCTATAAAAACCCCAGTTTTATCTAATAAAGATAAATTTAATGCTAGATTGCAAGATTTATAACATGAGTATGAATATGTTTAATAAGTACTCGGGGGTAATGTATGATTTGTAATAATAGTCCAATTATAATTATAGGGATGCATCGTTCAGGAACTACTATGATAACTAACCACCTGGAAAGATTGGGATTATATGTTAGCGACAGGAAAGATAGCAATAATGAAGCGTTTTTTTTTCTAAACTTGAACGAATGGCTCTTCAAACAATGCAAGGCAACATGGGATTCACCTACTAATTTTGTATTTTTAAATAATAATTTAAAGTTAAAAAACGAATTAATTTCTACCTTAAATTTTCATCTTTCATCAATTAGTTGCATGAATTACCTTGGTGTTAAAAAATATTTAAAATACGGCAGTATTAGAAATCTTGATATTTTATGGGGTTGGAAAGACCCAAGAAATACGTTCACTGTTGATCTATGGAAAAAAATTTTTTCCAAATGCAAAAATTATACATGTTTATAGGAATGCAATAGATGTAGCAGCAAGCTTATATAATCGAGAGAAAAAGTTGGATAAATCATATTATGAAACAAAAGAAATTAAAATAAAAAAAATGTTATTATTAGGTTCTATTAGGGGATCTCAATCCTTACGTGTTAGAAATATTGAGGAAGGCATAAATCTTTGGAGAGAATATATAAAAAAAGCATTTGAAGTAAAAACAAAATACAACGATACATACATGGAAATTTGTTATGAGGATTACTTATTAAAGCCTTCGATAATACTTGCAAGGATTTGCGAGTTCGCAAAATTAAAATATGATAAACATAAAATTAACAATATAACTAATTCTGTCGATTCAACTAGGCGGGTAGCTTTTATTAAGGATGAAATGTTACGGCAATTATATGTCACCTATAAAAATGATTATTACATGAATGTATTGGGCTACAATAATTTAATTGTTTAAATATAATTTACTTGACCTCATAAGCCTTGTTATTGCCTTTAAAAATTTAGTTTTGGGTGAATTGACATGAAAACAAAAAAGACGCTTCCAATGGTATATATAATAATTCTTAATTGGAATGGATGGCAGGACACAATAGAGTGTTTGAGGAGCGTTTTCTTAAATAATTACCCAAATTATCATGTCATTTTATGTGACAATTATTCAGAAGATAATTCTTTGAAACATACTAAAAACTGGGCCGATATTCATGGACATTCCTATGTTGAGTATAATGAAAAATATGCAGAAACAGGGGGTAGTATAAATGATTCTGAGGTTGATTTAATATTATTTCAAAATGGACACAATTTAGGTTTTGCCGGCGGAAATAATGTAGGGATAAAATATGCCTTATCAAAAAATGATTTTGATTTCATATGGTTGCTTAATAATGATACAGTTATTGATAAGGATTCTTTAAGTAATATGGTAATACGGGCAATGAAGGAAACTAATGTAGGCATATGCGGTTCAACGTTAATATATTATCATACTCCTGACAAGGTTCAAGCCTATGGAGGAGCTAAATACAATAAGTGGTTAGGCATACCAAAGCATATAGGAGTAATGGAATCTTTTGATAAAAAAGTTAACGTATTAAAGATAGAAAAAAAAATTAAATATATAGTTGGCGCTTCAATGTTAGTAGGTAAGGAGTTCCTAAAAGAAGTTGGGCTAATGAATGAAGAGTATTTTTTGTACTATGAAGAATTAGACTGGGCAGTTAGATCTAAAAATAAATATAGGTTACTATATGTTTATAATAGTATTGTCTACCATAAAGAAGGAAAGAGTATTGGAACAAATAGTATAAATAAACATGAAAAAAGTTTAAAATCTGATTATTTTTTTTATAAAAACAAAATTGTTTTTACAAAAAAATATTATCCATATTGCTTACCTACTATTTATTTTAGTCTATTAATAGCTATTATAAATAGGATTCGAAGGGGTCAATGGGAAAGGGTAAAATTACTATGGAAAATTATTTGGAAAACTTAATATAAATATTTGCCTTTTCTGAGAGAATAGCACGAATAATACTTTATTTTTGAGGTTTACTGCATGGATAACCGCCAATCTGGAATAGTTGCAAAAGCAACAGTTTTTATAGCAATAATAACACTTATTTCAAAAATATTCGGATTAGCTCGGGAAGCGGTCATAGCACATAATTATGGTGCCACTGCTGTGGCGGATGCATTTTTAGTTATTTTTAATATTCCATATATGGCCAATATTCTCTTGAATTCAGCATTAGTTGTTGTGGTAGTTCCAATATTTCTACAATACATTGCTAGAAAAAGAGTAGAACAAGCTAATCAACTTTTTAGTACGGTGTTTTCTGTTTCATTAATTATGCTAAGTTGCATAATTTTATTGGGAATATGGAAATCAGAAATAATAATAAATATGTTTGCACCAGGCTTTAATAAAAAAACGACAGAACTAGCATCTAATCTTGCCATTATTATGTTTCCCTCTATACTTTTTTTTGCAGTCTCAAACTTTTTAATGGCGATACTAAATACATATAATATTTTTGTTCCATCTGCTTTAGCCCCTCTAATTTTAAACATTGTGATTATAGGATCTGCTTTTAGCTTTGGGCAAATTTATGGTATTTATGGTCTAGCTTTTGGGGTATTGCTGGGAACAATAATTTCAGTACTTGTTCAAGTTCCTTTTTTAAGAAAGACTGAATATAAATTCCGAGCTGTATTAGAT
>CAYYEC010000524.1:0-2905 GCA_964470745.1 uncultured Eubacteriales bacterium
GTATTCAATAATGAATTTTTGGATAATGGCATTAAGAACCATCATCATTTAATTTTTCATAACTCTCTTGATTTTTTGTAGGCACTGTATTACTATAAGATTAATATTCATATTAAACGCATAAATCATTCTACATTAAGTTAATAATGGTATTTGTGCGTTTAATGAGTTTTATAGGTATAGATTTTGCGTAAGTTAAATTAAAATGTAGAATCATTTACACAAAATCTACAACTTATGGTTAACTTAAATTTTTAGAGGATTATAGCACAATGAAAGTAACGAGATTGAACACCTTTATGAAGACATCCTGGCACCTGATTGCTGCATTTTTATTGCCTGTATTAGTTTTAACTGTGGTATATATAAATTTTGGCATGTATCCTTTCGGTAAAGAATCAATTCTGGTTCTGGACATGAATGCTCAATATATTGATTATTTTGCAGCTTTAAGAAATATTTTTTCAAGAGACACAAGTCTCTTTTATTCATGGAGTAGAAACCTTGGCGGGGAAATGATGGGACTCACTGCTTATTATATTGCAAGCCCCTTTTCACTACTTGTATTCCTTTTCTCAAAGAAAAATATAACTGAAGCTGTTTTATTTATATCAATGCTAAAAATAGCTTGTTCAGGTCTAACCCTTGCTATATATCTGCAAATCTCTAAGAAAACCAGTAAATTTTCCACAATGCTTTTTTCTTTACTATACTCTTTATCAGCATATATGATAGTACAGGTTATGAACCTGATGTGGATTGATGCGCTTGTTCTTCTGCCACTAATTATACTGGGAGTAGAAAATATAATTAATCAAAATAAATTCAAGCTATTTATAATCACTCTTGCAATAATGTTTATTTCAAATTTTTATGTTGCATATATGGTAGGTATATTTTCCTTTATGTATTTTATATATTACTTTTTTTGTACATATACAATTAAGGATTTGACTCTACTGCTAAAAAAATTTGGAATTTATATTGGAACAGCACTTATCGCTGGTGGCTGTTGTTTATTTTTAATTATTCCCACATATTTTTCTATGAAGATGGGTAAATTTGATTTTGACAAAACAGATTATTTACCAACAGCAATGAATCAATTTTTTGATATCATTACTAAAATGCTTCCTGGATCCTATGATACTGTAGCGAATGAAGGCCTACCTTTTATATATTCCGGTACAATATGCCTTCTCCTGCTTCCTGCTTATTTTATGACAAATCTGATTGATATAAAAAAGCGTGTCCTTTCAGCCTTTTTGCTTGGCATATTATTCATAAGCTTTAATATCCATACCCTGTTTATTGCCTGGCACTTATTTAATATGCCAAACTGGCTGCCCCATCGTTTTTCTTTTCTTTTTTCTTTTATGGTAATTGTATTATCTTGTGAAGCTTTTGAGAATATAAAGAATATTGAAAACAAGTCACTGATTAAAATTTATACCGCATTGGTTATACTTGTGTTTATTATTGAGAAGTTGGGATACAAATTTACTACAACAGAGTCCGTAATATGGTTTGCCCTGCTTTGCCTTACAACATATATCGTATTTTTATGTATTAATAAAAACGTCAATAGAAAAAAACTATTCTCTATACTTCTCATTTTAGTTGTATGTATTGAATTATTTTTTAATTCAACTTTTCTAATGGTTGGGCTTTACGATGATGTAGGGTATAGCAGTAGAAGCAGCTATGTAGATTTTATTGAAGAGACTCAGCCCATAGTTGATGCAATTAAGAAACAGGATAATTCTTTATATAGAATGGAAAAAAACTTTAAACGCTCCACTAATGACCCTTTATCACTGGGTATGGCCGGCATTTCTCATTCAAGTTCAACTTTAAATATCAGCGTATTAAATCTTTTAAGAGATCTGGGTTTGGCATCAAGCGGGCACTGGGCCTGTTATTCAGGGTCTACTCTAGTCACTGATTCTATTCTTGGCATTAAGTATGTTCTATTCAAAGATGAATTTAATCATGATTATTATATAAATCGTGACTTTATAAAAGGTGATATTAAGGTTTATGAAAATCCTTACGCTTTACCTTTTGGTTTTATGGTAGATAAAAACTTTGAGAAAACACATCTATATGGTACCAATCCTTTTAATATCCAGAATGAGCTTTTGAGCAATATGCTGGGTAATCCATATACTGAATTTTTTAAGCCTCTGGAAATTCAGAATGAGACTTTGACAAATCTAAAAACATCTGAGTCTGCAAAACCGGCACATACTCAATATACACCTGAAAGTCCAGGTAGAGATGCCAAAATAAAGTTTACACTGGAAGCTCCTGAAGGTGCCTGTATATATGCTTATTTCCCAACTAGTTATAAAAACAAAGTAGATGCCATATTAAATGGAAAATTACTTTATACCTACTATGATAATTATAATTTTACTATTATACCCATGGGATCATATAAGGACAAACACCAAATATCACTTGAATTAAAGCTTCTTGAAGATGAGTTAAGCATTAAAAATAAAATATTTTACTATCTTGATATGAATTTATTTAAGGATGCCATTAAGGAATTGAATAAAAATCCTCTAAAAATTTCAGAACATACTGAGACCTTTATCAAGGGTACAATTTCTGTAAATGATAGAACTCTTATGTATACTTCCATCCCTTTTGAAAATGGCTGGAAAATAACTATTGATGGTAAGAAAGTCAAGCCTGTTAAAACGTTAAATGCTTTGCTTGCAATATCCATTCCTGAAGGAACACACGAAATAACTTTCAACTTTATTCCAGAAGGCTTTTTACCCGGATGTACTATATCCATAATTAGTCTATTAATATTGATAGCATTACTTGGCGAGCCAAAAGGGGACGGTTCTTATTTGACACAAATATTTGTGTCAAATAAGAACCGTCCCCT
>CAYYEC010000525.1:0-2903 GCA_964470745.1 uncultured Eubacteriales bacterium
ATATATTACAAACTACTAGTGGTCTGTAAAGCATGTTGTTCAGGGGAGGCAGACTACAAATTAAGGAAGTAGATTTGTAAAGTTTTAAATAAGAACTTCGAAAAGGAAACTTTACAAACTACTAGAACTAGGAGAGATAATAATATGGATAATGATAAATTTGGATATTACAAAGTATGCCCTAAGAATATTGGTGGCGAAGCATTAATAGAAGGCGTAATGATGAGGGGGCCTGAGACTATTGCTTCAGCAATCAGAAAAGCCGATGGAGAAATAATCGTTGATAAAAAGCCAAACAAGTCCCTTTCTAAAAAATACAAGATATTAAAGCTGCCAATATTAAGAGGTGCTGTTGGTCTTATTGAATCTATGGTTGTGGGAATGAAAGCACTAATGTATTCAGCAGAATTTGTAGAAATCGAAGAAGAAGAAAGTGAGCCATCTAAATTTGATAAGTTTTTGGAAAAGAAATTTGGGGATAAAATGCAGGATGTTATAATATATATTTCTGTAGCAATTGCTTTAGTATTTGGCGTAGGGCTGTTTATTATTCTTCCAAATTTGGTCACAACATTACTGCATTTTGATAAAACTACTGTTAATGGCAGTGTTTCGTATAATCTAATTGAAGGTGCCATAAGGGTAATTCTATTTTTTGGGTATATTATTCTGATTTCTAAAATGAAGGATATAAGAAGAGTTTTTGAGTATCATGGAGCGGAGCATAAAACAATACACTGCTTTGAGCATGAAGAAGAATTAACAGTTGAAAATGTCAAAAAGTATACAAGAAGGCATCCAAGATGCGGAACAGCATTTTTATTTATAGTAATGATTATAAGTATATTCGTATTTTCCTTTATATGAGAGCACGGTATAGTGATTAATATTTTATTTAGACTATTACTTCTTCCTTTGGTTGCAGGAATTTCCTATGAAATAATAAAGTTTGCAGGAAAAAGTGAGCTTAAGATAATGAAAATAGTTAGTATGCCAGGTCTGGCACTTCAAAACTTTACAACACGTGAACCGGATGAAAGCCAGATTGAAGTGGCTATTGAGGCATTAAAGGCAGTAATTGTAGAAGATAAAGAAAAAGTAGTTGAAAATTGAGAATGGAGTAAGAAATGACAGTTCAAGAAGCATTAGTGAAAGGTATAGCAATTTTAAAGGAAGCTAAAATTGATTCCCCGGTAGTGGATACCGGGGTAATTCTTTGTCACGTATTAAATTGTGACAAGACTTATTTATATGCTCACAATGAAGAAATATTGAAACAAAGCCGGGAGGAACAATTTTTTAAGTGCATGAAGAAAAGGGCCGAAAATTATCCTATTCAGTATTTATTAGGGCATCAGGAATTTATGTCTCTAAATTTTTATGTTGATGAAAATGTACTGATACCAAGACATGATACTGAGATTCTAGTAGAAGCAATAATTAATACTGCTACAGGGGATGGTTCTTCTTGGTTGCCACAACAAGAAAATGCGACAACTAAGAACCGTCCCCTGCAGCAAAAACTAGAAATTTTAGATATAGGAACAGGGTCTGGATGCATATCCATAAGCCTAGCACACTACATTAAAAATTGTAATGTAACAGCACTTGATATATCACAAAAGGCCCTTAATGTAGCAAAGCGGAATTCAACATTAAATGGAGTAGAAAATAAGATAAGATTCATTCAGAGTGATATTTTTTCAGAACTCCATAATAAAGACTATAGATTCGATATAATTGTGTCAAATCCTCCTTATATATCAAGGAAAGAAATTGAGACACTTGATATGCAAGTTCGTGAATACGAACCATTGAGTGCACTAGATGGAGGTGCTGATGGACTTGTATTTTATAAACAAATTATAAATGAAAGCAGCTTATTTTTAAAAGAAAAAGGACTGCTGGGATTTGAAGTGGGATATAATCAGTCAAATGAAGTTGAGGGCTTAATGAGTAATAAATTTTATGACATTCAAATTATAAAAGATATATCTGGAATAGAAAGAGTTGTATTGGGAAAATTAAAGAAAATTTAGTTAGAGTTATATTTTAATAATCCATAGATATATAAAAGATGTATAAAATATCCAAAATCTGCTTATACTAATAAATGAATGTTTGTTGGATTGAGGAATAATCATGTATAAAATTATTTCTTAAATTCTTAGTGTAAGGAGAATTTGTATGGAATTGAAGACTGAAAAAAACGAATATATACAAAATGAAAAAGAAAATATACTTCTAAAAATATTCAATTTATTTTCAATTAAAGAAAAGCCAAAAATTTTAAATGATGAAAAAATACAAGAAAGAGATGAATTACTTAATAGCTTAAGAGACGCAAAACAGGAATGGATTTCGTCCAGTACAAACTTTGAATATGCAAGTGAAAGTGACCTGGTAGACTATTATTCTTATAAAATGAAAGCCTGTCAGGTACGATACAATTACTTGCTGAAACAAGCAAAAGAAAAAGGTATAAAAATAGATTGAAGAAGGTCCCCTTGAAACAAAACACCATAATATTTTTTTGTAATAATATTTTGTCCAAGTCATATAATGGTAAAGATTAAGTTCATGGTTAACAGTGTACAGTTAATGGTTATTTCTTAAATTTAACTGTAAACTGTAAACTGTAAACTAAAAACCGGGGTGTTAAAAAATGGAACTAAGTTTAGGTGTTATCGCTGCATATGGTGTTGGAATAATATTATTATATATATTGGGAAGATCATTATTGATTCCTATGAAGTGGCTGTTAAAGCTGGTGTTTAATGCTTTATTGGGAGGAATAATAATAGTAATAATAAATGTTATTGGTAATTTATTTTCATTTCATATTCCTTTAAATATTATATCTGCATTAATTGTTGGATTTCTTGGCGTTCCTGGGGTTATTC
>CAYYEC010000526.1:0-2900 GCA_964470745.1 uncultured Eubacteriales bacterium
ATTACAACCATAACTTCTTTAGTTTTAAATCCAACTCTGGTCACAATATGACGAATAAGGCCTTTTCCTTTTTTTTCATCATACACAGAAATATTATTTTCCTCAATAAACCTCTTGACTATGGCCCTTATCTCATCACTTACTTCCTGCTGTATACCACAAACGTTATTTTCAATGATGTCGTGGCTTCTTCTCATATAAAAACCCGCTACAATATCTCTATTATTCTTTCCAACGGGATACTGTGCTTTATTCCTGTAATTTAGATTAGGTGTCATGCCAATTGTTTCATTTATCTTTATATTTTCCAATTTACCTATCCTGATCAGACTATCTTCAACTATTTGTCTCTTAAAATCCAACTGCCCTTGATACTCTATATGCTGGATACTGCATCCGCCACATTTTTTATAAATTTCACAAAAAGGTGCTGCTCTTGATGAACTTAATTCAATTATTTTCAAAAGCTTTCCAATTGCGAAATTTTTATTGATTTTAATAATTTTGACTTCTACTCTTTCTCCTTCAAGCGCACCTTCAATGAAAACAGGAAACCTATCTATTCTGCCTACCCCCATCCCCTCATGAGTCATTCCTGTTATCTCTACTGGGTAAGTACTATTCTTTATTATTTCTTCCAAACAATTCCCCTCCTGAAATTACGGATGAGTTAAAATGTTACTTCCCCTTTTTCACGTAGACTGAATAGGATTATTAAGTACAGCAGTGAAAATATAGAGGAAGTAATATTTTATCGGTCCCGATAGCAAAAAAAATCCCCTGGATAAGGGGATAAAATTATAATAGAATCAGTATGCCGTTATCTATAATTATTACACATTTTACCAAACATTTATACCATTACCCAAAATATTTTTTATCAATCCCTTAACACTTTGTAAATTGATTTATAACTTTACTTAAATTATCTGATGCATTCTCCAATTTATCCGATAAGTTCTCCAGTTCTTCCATTATCATTTTTTCATTTCTCATATTTCTATCAAAGTTCTCACTTGCAGTAATTAGTTCAGATACCTTTTGAGCTGTCTCTTCAATTATATTAACCAACTCTGCGGAATTTGATTTATCATCAACTCCTTTGTTATCATTTTTTAAAGCTACTACGACCAGATCCAGAGATTTTATTACATCTCTTATACTTCCTTTTAATACAGAAATTTTTTCTACTCCTTCTTCAACAGAATTTACTCCATCCCCCATATTTTCAACAGCATGGTTAATTTTGTTCTGTATTTCCGTTATCTGCCCTTTAATTTCTTTTGATGCTTTACTGCTTCCTTCTGCCAACTTCCTTATCTCATCAGCCAATACAGCAAACCCTTTACCTTGCTGTCCGGCCTTTGCGGCTTCTATAGCAGCATTCAATGCCAAAAGGTTTGTCCTTGTAGCTATTTCATTTATAGTATTTGTTATTTCACCTATTCTACCAGAAGATTGCTCAAGCTGTTCAATAGAAATGGCAATTTCTTTTACCGTTTTTGCAACTCTCATAATAACCTTATGTGCTTCATTAGCATAATTTTCACCTTTGGACACAATTTGTAATACATCTAAGCTATTCTGTAAAACATCAGAACCAGAATCCTTTTCATCTGTATTATCTAATCTTACATTTCTTAATTTTGAATAATCGTTTGATTTTTTTATAACATTTTTAATATTATTAATTGTATTTATAAATCCCATAGAAAAACTATTAAAGTCCGTTTTTGTTTTTCCAAAAACCTCCTTAAAACTCTGTTTTAGAGAAAAAATATCATTATTTGTGGCAATAACGTTACCATATATTCGTTCTCTTCCATCTAAAACATTATTGAGTTTTACAACCATTTCTCCAATTTCATCCTTGTTTTTTAACTCTGCTCTTACCTTAAAATCTCCTTTTTCCGCTTTTCCTAACTGATTTGTAATATATCTGATAGGCTTAACAACACTATTTGTGATTACCAGAGTAAAAATTATTCCCAAAACTAATGCAATCAGTGTAATTAAAGCAAGAGCAGCAATAACATAATTCCTTTTACTTTTATATGTTATTTCATCATTTGACAAATAAGTCTTAAATGAATCTTCAAGTGCCAAAACATTCTCATTCATAGATAAAAGGATTTCTTGTGAGTCATTATAAAGATTTAAAATGTCATTATTATTTAAAGCATTAATATTCTCTTTTATTAACTTATGCTTACCATCAATATCCGTCAGCATCCCTTGGAGCTTCTGAAGATTTCCCTTTTCCTTTGGATTATTTAAAATTTTCAAATTACGAATATATTCTTGGATTTTATCATTACTTTCATCATATTTTTCGTAATTATTATCTAACTTAATAACTGAGTAAAGTTGTAAATAATTCATTTTTTGTGTCCAATAAATAAGTCGATTTATATTTGAAATATTATAGACATTCATCTCAATATCGCTTAGGCTAAATTCATTAAACAAATTATTGATTGTATTGGAATCCTGACTTAAAACGAAAATTTCATCTTTTATAATGTTAACATCATTATTTAGTGATTCAATTGAATTTTCAATTGCAGTATTTGAATCGATAAAGTATGTTTCAGGGTCTACAATCATTGTTTCAAATTCCTTATTAATTTTTTCAACTTTTAATTCCAAACTATTTAGACTTTCATATAAATTGCTAATATTTTTACTATTTCGACTTAATATGTTCTCAATATTTTGCAAGCTTCTAGTATTCTGAATAATATTTCCATTTAGAGTCAAGCTTATAGAATCCTTAATTTCTTGTTCACATTCCAGTATGGAATCATATATTTTTATATATTCTTCTGATTCATTAATTAGCTTATCTCTATAATTATTATTTTTTTCATCTAAAATGTTATTATATACCTGTACATAAC
>CAYYEC010000527.1:0-1826 GCA_964470745.1 uncultured Eubacteriales bacterium
ATGTTGAAAAGAATGTAGTCAATATCATTTGAGTCTTTTGTAAATTTTGGAAATACAAAAGGGAGTGTCACAAAATTTCACTCAATTTTGCGACACTCCCTTTTGTTTTGCGTAACTAAGTTTATTCGAGAGGGTCAAAAACGTGCACAGAATCAGTTAACCAGTCATAATAAAAAATGAGTATATATTACCTTTTTTGTCTATTGCACGTATACCACCTAAGAAACACATTTGGGGACAACTCTCAACTTCTATTTTATTAAAAATCATACAGTTAAAAAACCAAAATAAATTATTTGAAATAATCTATTTTGGTTTTTAAATTTAAATATATTTTTACATATAAGAAAAAACACATTAAAAAATATTAATGAAATAAAATTTTTTATAGAACAATTTTTATATTATATTTGATTTGACGCAAGAATATCAAATATTCCTTCATATTTCTGGCTTGTATTAATTAGTTCATAACCTTTACTACATAGCCTTGCACATCCTGATATAGTTATATTACACATATGGTTACAAATTTCTTTATAACTAAGACCACATAATACTCTTAAAACGTATGCAGTAAATGATCTAAATCCAATGGAGTTTTGATTTGATTTTGTTTTTAAGTCTGTGTCTTTTTTTGCCATTAATTTACTTGCTATGTATGATATGACTTTTGATGGGTTTTGTCCTCTTATTATTCTATTTACTCCACTTACATATTCATTTTCTTTTCTAATTTTTAATTTATCAACTATTGACTTAATTGTTCCAATATCTCTTTGATGACTTACAAATTCAAAATATCTTTTCTCAAAATCATTATTTTTTGTCTCAAATATGCTACGGATATAGCTTTGATCTATTAAATTCTCTGTGTCCTTTCTTTTATTTAAATATATCCCATAGGATGAGTATGGGTAATCTTCTTCTCTTCCTTTATACTCTTCTATATCTTTTGGATTGTTATGAATATATGCTGTTAAGGCAAAATTATATTCATCTGTATTAATGATTTTACTTTCAAATCTACCTTGAAATACATGTCCATGCCTATTATATTTTTTATTGTAATATCTTACATAAGCAGTATTGAGGCTAAGCATATATGTTGATATATCCATTTTCTGTGGATTTAGATGCAAATGTAAGTGGTTATCCATAAGGCAATAAGCGCATAAATTACATTTATACTTTTCATTATACCTTTTCAAAAGCCCTAGATAATATTCTTTATCGCCATCGTCTCTAAATAATAGAAACTCAGATTCGCTTCTGCACATTATATGGTAAACTGCATTAGGATCTTTTTGTCTTGCTTTTCTTGGCATTTTTATCATCTCCATTGATTTCTTACCATATTATACTACGAAACGTATGCTTTGTAAATAATTAAATCGAATATTTGTTCGGTTTTTGAGGAGCGTCCCCATGGAGGTATGTGCTGGTCTAATTGGTGGATTAGGATTTGCCCCAGGTGCAAATATTGGTCATGATTTTGCTGTATTTGAAGCTGTTCATGGAAGTGCACCTGATATTGCTGGTAGAAATATAGCAAATCCCACTGCAATTATGCTTTCAGGAATACATATGTTAAAGTATCTAGGAGAGTTTAAAGCTGCAAACAGAATAGAGAATGCTATATCAAAAGTTCTAAAAGAGGGCAAAGTACTAACACAAGATATTGGAGGTAAAGCAACTACTATGGAATTTACAAATCATATTATATCTATGCTATAACAACGTAATAAATCTCTTATATTATTTCTAAAATATTATGATAGAGTATGAATCCATAAGTATTTCTTAAATAAAACTAAGATATTTCA
>CAYYEC010000527.1:1836-2898 GCA_964470745.1 uncultured Eubacteriales bacterium
TCACGTTTTTAATTCCAAAGGCTGTTTCATTACATTTGATAGGGTTTACAAAACACTATATAATGATATAGTTTAATACTATTGAGAGAGAAAGTTTGAAAGTATATTTAAGGTAGGATGGAACTATTTCATTCCGTTTTGCGCTTTAGGCTATATAGTTTAGGTTTATGAAGAACTAATAATGAAACTAATTTTATTAGTGGAATAGAACCGTTTCCGCTAATAAAATTAGCTTCTTCTAATCATAAACCGTATAAGTGAAAGGAAAAGTTATAATTATGAAGATTAAAAAGTTTTTATCTGTTGCTATCGGGCTTGTAGAAAGCAATGGCAAAGTAAGTAAACAAGGTTATTCATCAGATACTCTATATGATTTGATAAAGGAACTTGAAGTTAAGCTTAAACTTAATGGTATAGAGTATGATGGTGGAGAAGAAACGTTTGAGAATAAGAATGGAATTATTAAACTTAGAGTGGTAGATGCATTAGGAAAAGGAATGCCGGCAGAAATAAAATGCTATCCAATGAGAGAAAAAGATTCAGTTAATGATTATTGGAGTACACCTGGTAAAATAGAGTTTATCCTTGTACATACAGATATTGAAGGAAACGCTATAATTAAATTGCCATTAGCTAGAAAAATGGGATTTAAAAAAGAAGATAGACACATAGAAGAAATTAAGCGCTATTTTTTGGAAATAACTAAGGGTTCGGAATATGAAGTAAATATAACAGAAGCTTGTGTACAAGAGGAGCTAGTGACGGATATTACAGTTACTTTGAGAAGAATTGTAAATATGGTGGAACAAAATTGGTATGCCGGGGATTTGCATCATCATAGTATTTACAGTAGTCCGGTTCATGGAGGAGAAGATCCGGTAACTGAATCTGTAGAAGAAGTAGCAAATGCTATGATATCCAAAGGACTATCTTTTGGTGCACTTAGTGACCATCACAATATTTTTAATCATAAGGAATGGAAAAAAACTAAAACAAGTCAGTTTATGCCTTTAATTTCTAAAGAAATATCAACTACAAACGGACATGTGATGTCATTAAACG
>CAYYEC010000528.1:0-2866 GCA_964470745.1 uncultured Eubacteriales bacterium
TCTAAATTCTAATCCAGCCGCGTGATTCATCACAGTCGTAACTGAAGGTCTAAGTTTTCTATCTTCATCTTTTAAAAGTTTTTCTAAATATTCTGCTCTATAAACATTTGAATTAGTTACCTTATAATTTCTTCTAATAAGTTCCACAAATAAATTGTTTTCTCTTATTATCTTCTTTAACGTAATTGTAGGCTGCCCACTCATATGTCTACCTAAAACTCTAGATGCATTAACACCTGTAAATATTGTTGTTTGCCCGGTAGCACTTTGGGGCAATCCCTTAATTCCTAGCGTAGTATCTGTTGGGTATATTTTATTCTCGCTAAAAATCATATCAACATTTGGTGTATTTGCTATCATAAACGGATTATTCTTCTTATCATCATTTCCAATACCCCATCCGTCTATAAATATAAATATCATTTTCATATCACAATCACCCACTATTATATAAAAAAAGCGCATATGCGCTTTTTTACCTATTACTCTGTTTCTATTGTACCATCATTTTCATTTTTTTTCTCGTCATCTTTTACAAATATCTTCCTTATGAATTCAATAATATCTACTATGCTTTTCGCTCTACCTACCACATCGTTTTTTAATGTTTTTACTGTTTCTACAGCAAGTTCTGAAGTATCTCCTATGTTAGTAATTACTTTTTCAATAACTTTTAATTCATTTTTTGCAGAATCACTTACCTCAGCAATATTTCCAGAAATTATAGGAACATCTTTTAATGCTTTATCAATATTTGGCTTATTTTCTTTTAAAACATTTTTAAAAATCTTCAATACCTGATTTAAACTTCTTAAAAATAAAACCAAATAAATTAATACAATAACACCTAAAGCAAATAGTATAACATATGCCAGTTGCGACCAGGTTACAGGTGGTAATTCATTCACATTATCATCCCCTATTTTACATGCAGTCTCGGCTTATTAAATGGCTTTGTTGTTGCTTTTTCTAAATTATTTCTAACTTCATTTAAT
Organism: uncultured Eubacteriales bacterium; assembly: GCA_964470745.1. Taxonomy (GTDB): domain Bacteria; phylum Bacillota; class Clostridia; order DSM-8532; family CAYYEC01; genus CAYYEC01. The sequence continues at coordinate 996 of CAYYEC010000528.1, forward strand.
TCTGCTTCTCTTTTTGCCAATTCAAGCTGCAAATTAGTATTTTTATTTACTATGAAATCATTTTCATCTGAGAGCCTTTTATTTTCTTCCTTTAGACTCTCAATTAAACTCTGAGATTCTAAAAATTCCTCTGACAATTTTTTTTCTTTTTCTACTGATTTAAAGTAATCATCTGCAACATTAATAGAAGTAAGCACAGCAGCCATAGCAGTACTTAAGCTAGAATTTCTTCTAATTATTTCATTCATTTTTTTATCAATATATAAAGATACCTTTTGTATGTATTCTTCTGATTCAACGCCAACCAAGGTGTATTCTTTTCCGCCAATCTTGACATCCACCTTATTTCTGACATCCACAAAAACCAGCTCCCTTTTGTTATTTAAACTTTGTATTTACATTATCTTTTGTATTATACTATATTTCGTCAGAAAAATCATTTATTTTTAAAAATAAAAATATAATTTAAATACTATTTCTTATTCGTGTTACTATTAAAAGATTTGTCTCTTTAATCTACGCATTTCTTCATCCTCTGGTCTTAAAAATCCTTTACCTGGAAAAGCATTATTACCATGTTCAGCAAATCTGATTCACTCCAAAACCTGGTATAATAAGAAAAGAATACATAATATCATTAGTTATATTTCTCCACAAAAGTGTGAAGATTTAACTAGTGGTCTGTAACGTATATTGTTTATGGTGTGCAGACCACAAACAGAGGAAGTGGATTTGTAAAGCTTTTGAATAACACTATGAAAAAGAAGCTTTACAAATCACTAGAGAGATTGTATAAAAATTTTACTTTTTATGTATACTATATTGACATAGATCCATTTTGAGGATCTAACTTATAACACCATGATTCAAACAATCGTAGGATAGCGAATTACAATTCTTGATTTCTAAATACTATAATACTCATAATTAAAAAAACTACAATCAAGACTAATGAACTATATACCGGATTAAATGAATCCAATGCATAAACTCCTTTTGTTAAAACCAGTTTTTCTTGTGAACTTAGTGAAGCTGGAGTAAAATATGCAATTTTTTTCTCAATAAAAGAAGTTAAGTTTAGCAATGTAAATCCAAGAAATGATAATATGGCTGAAATAGTAATGTTAGGGGAAATAACACTAAAAAATATAGTCATTGATATAAAACTCATAACATATAAGAAATAAAAAAACATGGCAATAATAAATCCAGAATAGTTGAAACGGTAAAATATGACGTTAGAATAATATGCAAAAACCACAGAACCAATAATTATAGAAATAAGTACTAAAAATAAGTGTGCTATGAATTTACTCAAAATATAATTAATACGAGATATTGGCTTTGTTAAAACAAGAATAAGACTACCATTTATTTTTTCTTCAACAACAATATTCATTGTAGATAGAATTAAAATCAGCACTAACATCTGATTTAGATTTTTCAAAAATTGCTCATAGGAATCATATATATTTGGTGTAGGTAATGCTATAGACATATCACCCACAAAACTCTTTAACAATTCCGGTGTAAATTTAGCCATAATAGGACTCATTATACCCATCATAACAAATAACAATGGTATTACAATAAATTTGTATGATTTAAAAATTTCCTTAAATTCTTTAATTAAAATAGCTATTTGAGCCATTATTTTCCCAACACCTCCATGAAAATATTCTCCAGCGAGGACTCATTTCGTCTAAATTCTTTTAAAAACCAATTATTTTCATATAATATATAGGGTATGAGCATTTCAATTTTTTCTATATTTTTAGACATGAAGCTAACTCCGTTATCTGACCTTTGTATATGTGTGATATACTCATATTTCCTTAAGGCATTCATAACTGCCTCAGACGGAACTGATG
>CAYYEC010000529.1:0-2864 GCA_964470745.1 uncultured Eubacteriales bacterium
TTTTAATGCATTTATAAAAACTTTCATGCTTCTGTTAAATCATCATAGAACCCAATATAATTTGTATTTTGTTCATCTATAAACTTTATTGCAGCCCTAGGGTGTAAATTCAACTGCCCTGTCAACATATATGGTATATCATATCCCCAGGTGTATTTCTCTTTAAAAGGCAAAATATATTCCTGGATACATTTTAGAATTGGTCTTAAATGGAATTTTGGGTTTTTTAAGAATCCCATAAGAAGCTCTGTAGGACAATTTCCTGCTCCTCTACCAAGTCCTCCAATAGTAGAATCCAAATAGCTAACTCCAAGAATTAATGCCTCAAGCGTATTAGCATAAGCTAATTGTTGATTATTATGAGCATGAATTCCCAGTTTCTTGCCATTTTCCTCTGCATATTTCATATATATTTTTACCATATCACGAATTTGTTCTGAATATAAGGAACCAAAGCTATCTACCACATAAATTATCTGAGCTTCAGATTTAGAAAGTATTTCTAAAGCTTCGCATAAATCATGCTCCTTTATTATAGATGCTGCCATAAGATTTACAGTTGTCTCATAGCCCTTATCATGGGCATCTTTTATCATTTCAACTGCTTCCGGTAATTGATGAACATATGTTGCTATACGTATCATATCAATTATACTTTCGTTTTTTGGTAAAATATCTTCATGATAATTTGTTCGACCTACATCAGCCATAACAGACAACTTTAAGTCTGTATCATTATCTCCTACTATATTTCTGATATCTTCCTCTGTACTAAACTTCCATTTACCAAATTTTTCAGGCGAGATTATCTTCTTTGAAGCTTTATATCCAAGCTCCATATAATCTATACCGGCATCTACGTTTGCCTTATATACAGCCTTCACAAATTCATCTTCAAAGTGACTATCAGTAACTAATCCTCCATCTCTAATAGTACAATCGAAGATTTTAATATCCGGACGGTAGCTAAGCAAAGTCCCCTTCTTCTGGATTGTTAATACTTCTTGATTGTTGCTCATTTTTCTGACCTCCTAAGTTCATTAATTATTACCGTTTTACCATTCTACGGTGCAACAGGTATTCGGCAGAAGGGATTTATAAAGATTTTTCCCATTACCAATTACCTCTTGCCTCTTGCCAACTAAAAAGCACATGTACTTTTTAGTTGGTTATATAAATATAGTTTCTGCGATTTCAATAAAAACTCGTAGGCATCGAACCCACTGGTTTTTGCTTCTTTCATACTATTCCAAGAAGACAAATAATTCTTATTCGCAAAATACTATAAATATCAAATTTAACTTCAAATCTTTCTAGTGGTTTGTAACACTTCATTTTTATAATCCTATTTTAAGTGTTACAAATCCACTTCCTCTATCTGTGGTCTGCACACCCTAAAAAGCATATGTTACAGACCACTAGCTATCCCTTAACTGAGCTTCAAGTTCAGTTTCCAGCCCTTGAAGTATTTTTTTCATTACCTTATTAACATCATCATCAATTAATGTTCTGTCACTTGCTCTAAAAGTAATAGAATAAGCAACACTTTTCATACCTTCCGGAACCTGTTTCCCCTTGTAAACATCAAATAGCTTATAGCTTTCTAAAATTTTTCCTGACTTTTGTTTAATAATATTTTCAATTTCTTTAACTAGCACTTCATCTTTTACCAACATGGCAATATCTCTATTAATTGCAGGGAATTTGGGTAGAGGCTTATATTGTATGTCCATAGAGGAATATTCAATTAATGATGCAATTTCAATAGTTGCAGCATATGTTCTTTTAGGGCATTCAAATTTTTCTGAAACATCAGGATGTATTTCCCCAAACACACCAACTTTTTTACCATCTATTAATAAATTCGCAGTTCTACCAGGATGGAATGTGCTATTCTGCTTTTCAGGTTCGAATTCATAATCATTTATGCCCAAAATATCTAATACTTCTTCTACAACTCCTTTAATATCATAAAAGTCAAGCTTTCCATACATTCCCAAAGTCAATATACTCTTTTCTTCCGGAAGCTGTGCAATTGGTAATTCCTTTGGCAAATAAATGTTAGAAATATCAAATAATTTAGCCTCCTCCACTTTTCTATTATAGTTTCTGCTAAGCACTTCGAGCATATCTGACAGAGTAGTAGTTCTCATAATACTATAATCTTCTCCCAAAGGATTTGATATAATAACTGCATTTCTTATTTCACTATCTTCAGGTATATTTAATTTGTCAAAAACTTTTGGACTGGTAAATGAATAGGTATAAATTTCAGATAGTCCACAAGCCATCATTGTTTTACTGATTGTATCTTCAGTTTTTTGCTTAAATGACTTCTTTCCCTGGGTTGAAGACTTTCCAGAAAGTAAGCTTGGTTTAATGTTATTATATCCATAAAATCTTGCTACTTCTTCTGCTAAGTCAGCTTCAGATTCAACATCGGGTCTAAAGCTTGGAACTTTTACAATATTACTATTAGTATCAACTTTAAATTCTAGAGCCTTTAAAATCTCAGCCATTTTTTCAACACTTATATCTGTACCTAGAAATGCATTTATCTTATCCGCTCTTAATCTAAGTTCTGTTTTTTCAGATTTAATAACATAATTATCAACAATACCCTTACATACTTTTCCTGCACCTAATTGCTCAATAAGCTGAGCTGCTCTATCTATTGCAGGAATGACATTTTCCACATCCAAACCCTTTTCAAATCTACTGGAAGCTTCACTTCTCAAACCAAGTTTTTTAGCAGTTAATCTAACAGAAGAACCATTGAAAGTGGCTGCTTCCAAAAGTAAAGACTTTGTATCATCAGTTACTTCTGAATTTGCTCCTCCCATAACACCTGCTAACCCTACAGC
>CAYYEC010000530.1:0-2853 GCA_964470745.1 uncultured Eubacteriales bacterium
GAATATTCCCATTGAGGAAGGAATTGCCCTATTATATAAAAAAAGGGGTGGTGAAATTGAAATCAATGCTGAAATATCTTAAAACCTTTACTTTAGGTATAAAGAACTCAATGGAATATAGAGCAAACTTTTTCTTAAGCCTTCTTAGCAGTATATTTCCAATGCTTGCACAATGCTTTTTTTGTACTTCAATTTTTGGTTCATCAAAAGGATCGGTAGTATATGGTTATCAATACAATCAGATAATAATCTATACAATTCTAGCTGGTTTGACTGGAAAGCTTGTGAGTACAGGTTTTGAGTATGAGGTATCAAGTGATATAAAGGGAGGAACATTGGATAGATTTATTGTTCAGCCTTTCGAATATTTTAGGTATAGAGCGTGCTGCTTCCTTGGACAAAAATCCATTCAATTTTTAGTTATATTCCTTCTTATAGAAGTGGTAATGGTAGTAATGAAATTTTTCCTGGCATTAAGTCTGGATTTTCAGCGGACTGTACTATTTGTAATAGCTATAGTATTTTCGTTATTTATGAATTTTTTAATCTCATATTGCATAAGTACAATATCGTTTTGGGCAACGGAAGTATGGGGAATTTTTATTACATTTACTCTTATGTCAAGTATTGCCAGTGGAAGTATATTTCCACTGGATATTTTCGATGAAAACATACAGAACTTATTCAAGATACTTCCTTTTCAATATGTCGTGTATTTTCCTGTTTCCATACTGAATGGTAAATTGGAGCCAGCGGGGATTATACAGGGATTACTTATGCAGGTAATATGGATATTGATTTTAATACCGGTTTCCTCTTTTCTATGGAACAGGGGGGTCAAGAAATATATAGCAGTAGGGGGATAATACTTAAAATGATTTTTAAAGGCTTTCGTAAATACTTATTTATATATTTTCTTTTTGTGAAGAATTCTATTATGTCTCAAATGGAATATAGAATAAATTTTATTTTTTGCATTTTTATGGAAATTGCGTTTTTGTGCATTAAGTTGTTGTATGTATTGGTTGTTTATGGTTTAGGCTTTGAGGTTAATGGAATTAATGCAGAATCAATGTTGTTATTTGTAGGGACATTTTCTATTATGACGGGTATTTACTGTTCGTTATTTTATGTGAACTTCACATCTCTGGCTGAACATATTAGAACGGGTTCATTAGATCTTATGATGATAAAGCCGATTTCCTTACAATTCTTATCAACACTGCGATTTATAGATATTGGTATGCCTATACCGAATATTGGAGGAGGCCTGATTATGGTTATTATAGGATGGCACAGGCTCAATCTGCCGGTTACACCATATTACATTTTTGGATTTGCTTTTTTCATTATCATCGGTACTTTGCTTACTTATGCAATATTTATTTTACCTCAGTTATTGTCCTTCTGGACTATAAAAACCAATGGAATAAATGAGGTTAGCAATGGGTTATGGGATTTTAACAATGTGCCAATGCTTTTATTAAACAAGTATATACGAAGATTTGGAACTTTTATTATACCAGTTTTTTTAGTAACAAATCTTTCACCACTTTTTATTTTAGGTAGATTGGATTATTTTTATATATTGTGGGAAATAATTGCTACGGTTGTTTTTTTAACAATAGCAAAACTTGTTTGGAACTTTGCTATAAGGAACTATACCAGCGCAAATGGTTGATGAAATAATAACTGAGTTTAAAATTACAATTTACATAGTAGACTATAACGATATAAAAGTAAGGTGAAATTATGAATATTTCAGTAATAGGAACCGGGTATGTAGGTTTAACGACTGGTTTGGTATTAGCTCACCTGGGAAATAATGTTGTTTGTATTGATATCGACAAAGCTAAAATTGAAAAACTTAAAAAAGGTTTTTTATCAATATATGAACCGGGTATGAAAGAACTGTTTGAAATTGTTAATGACAAAATTACTTTTACCGATAGCTATGAGGAGGCAATGAAGGATGCAGAGGTGATTTTTATTGCAGTCGGCACACCATCGAATGCAGATGGTACTGCCAACAGCGAGTTTATCATTCAGGCAGCTACTTCCATTGGTAAGAATCTGTCGAAAGAAGAGATTATTGTAGTAAACAAATCAACCGCTCCAATTGGAAGTGGGAACTGGATAGAAACAATAATTTATAATGAGTACAAGAAAAAAAACGCTTCAAAATCAGGATGTAAAGTTCATGTAGTATCCAATCCCGAGTTTTTAAAACAAGGGGATGCAATTTATGATACATTCTACCCTGACAGGATAATTATTGGAGCGAATAACCAGTATGCTATAAGTCAGATGTTACTTATTTACAATCCAATAGTTTACAGGAGTTTTGTGCCGCTGCCGTTTTTAAAAGATGCAGCAGGCAGGGAGCCAGTATCCCTGATAACGACCGATTTGATTTCAGCTGAACTTATAAAGTATTCGTCAAACGCCTTCTTGTCTTTAAAGATTAGCTTTATTAATGAAATTGCCGATGTTTGCGAAAAGGTTGGCGCAGATGTTATGCAGATTGCCAAGGGTATTGGATATGATCAGAGGATTGGTCCGAAATTCTTAAATGCAGGTATAGGCTGGGGAGGAAGCTGCTTTGGAAAGGATACTGCTGCTCTTATCGCAACAGCGAGAGATTACGGACTTAACTTAAATATAATCGAGGCATCAAGAAAAGTAAATTACAGCCTGAGGGACAAAGTTGTTGATAGGATACAAGAAAAACTAAAAATATTAAAAGGAAGAACAGTTAGTCTTATGGGACTTGCTTTCAAGCCAAATACTGATGATTTAAGAGATGCCCCTGCTGTCGATATAGCTAAAAGCTTATTAAAAGAGGTGTAATAG
>CAYYEC010000531.1:0-2844 GCA_964470745.1 uncultured Eubacteriales bacterium
CATGCCGTACTTGTATCCGATAGCTCCTTTTTCTCTATCTGGTATGGAGGAGCCATGCCAGTACCTATACTTAAGAAGACAAAGAAAAGGGTATAATTTAACGTCAATGAAAGGACTGTATGATATGAAATTTAAAAAATATATAACGCTTTTTTTCCTTATATTACTTATAATCAATATCACAGGTTGCTGGAGTGTACGAGAGTTAAATGGGCTTAATCTGGTTCTCGGAATGGGTATAGATAAGTCTATATTACCCGACGAAATTTTAGTTACGGCGCAAATTGTTAATCCGGGTAAAGATAGTCAAAGTGGTGGAAGCAATGGTAATATAAGTGGTGAGAGTGATAGCAAACCTTTTTGGAATGTAAGTGCTAACGGTAGAACTGTGTTTGAAGCAGTAAGAGAGATGACACACCAAACAGGAAATAGAATATTTATATCACATAGTCAAGTTTTAATTTTTGGGAATGATCTTGCACAAGACGGGATACAAGGTTATATTGATTTCTTTTTACGCACTCATGAAGCAAGACCAACCGCTTATGTAGTTGTATCAAAAACAACAGCGGAAGAAATCATAGATGTAAAACCTATGCATGATACTTTTGCATCTATGGCTTTATCAAGATTAATGAGAACATATGGATTTACTTCCGAATCCTTTGAAGTCAATTTGCAAGATTTTTCTACCCGGCTTATCAGCCAAACTACATGTCCTATTGCGCCGCTAATAGATATTAAAGAACGAGAGGGAAATAAAGAATTGTACTCTTCCGGAATGGCTGTATTTAATAAAAAAGCCAAAGTAATAGCATATCTGGATAAAAGTGAGACCCGGGGCTTATTATGGGTACTCGGAAAAGTAAAAAGTGGTGTTTTCATTGTCGGTACACCAAGAGGAAAAGGGAATGCCACTTTGGAAGTATCAAACATAAGAGTAAATGTAAAACCAGAAATAAGCGAAAGTGGACAAATATATATAAATATCAGTATTAAAGAAGATGCCAATTTAGTAGAACAATCAACAACAGAAAATCTGGCCACTGTTCCTGCCTTTAACTTTATGCAAAAAGAACAAGAATCCATAATAAAAAAGAAATTATGAATACTTTTAAAAAATCCCAGGAATTAGCTGCAGATATTTACGGTTTTGGAGATATGATTCATAAAAAATATCCTGACAGGTGGAAACAGCTGGAGACAAAATGGGATATTATTTATCCTACCATAAAGCTTGTTATTAATGTCAAAACTCAAATACGTAAAACTGATTTAATAAGCAAACCTGCTGCTCCAGAAAAAAAATAAATCATAGAGAGGTGTTTTGTGCATGGCAATTATTGTAGTATTAATTATTTTCTTTATTATTGCATATGCCCAAATTGGCAATCTTATAAGAAATAAGGAGTGGAAAGAACTTTTTACCTTTATATTTTTTTATTTGATTGGGCTTACGCTGACTATACTTTATGTATCTGATGTTGATATGCCCAGTCCAATTTAAGGTATATCATATATTATAAAAGATGTATTGGGATTAGGATACGGGGAGAAATAAAGAATGGAAAAAGCACGAATTATCGGATTTCAATTTGCGTTTATGGCTGCCGGCATAATTCAATCTCAGGCACTATTAATATCTTTTGCAAGCAAGATAACAAAACACGATACCTGGCTGGTAATTATAGCGGCATATCTATTTACTTTAATATTTGTAATTTGTTATGCATATTTGGCAAAAAAATTTCCAAAGATGAATTTAATAGAAATTAATAATATTGTGTATGGTAAATATTTAGGCAGCATTATTTCAATATACTATATAGTATTTTTTATACAAACACTATCTTTTCATATGAATGATTTGGCAGAATTTTGTACAACATTTTTAATGCCGGATACTCCTACCATTTTTTTTCTTATTACAATATCTTTGGTTTGTGTATATGCTACCTATTATGGTATAAAAACAATAGCCAGTATAGCTCATTTAATTGTATTTATAGTTCTATTTATCATTATTAGTACTTTTATTTTTTTGCTGCCCAAAATGGATTTTTCTAACTTTTTGCCTTATTTGTTAACTTTCTTACTTAATTATCATAATATAAAATGTAAAGTTTTTATGTATAGAAAGGAATAACTAAATATGATTTCATATTATCCGTACAAAAATTGCATGTGTAAATCTAATTGTCAGCTCATACCTCCTGCATTTCCACCACAGCATCAAAATGTACATCCCGGTATTGAGTCTATAATGGTTCCTGTTCCAATTTCTGAAGATCCACGCTACAAAGGATCGGGAAAACTGCACAATAAAGTAGCTATAATTACAGGTGGAGATAGCGGAATCGGCAGAGCAGTTGCTATTGTCTTTGCCAAAGAGGGGGCAGATATAGTAATAACTTATCTTCGTAAATATGAAGAAGGTGATGCAAATAAAACCCAAAAACGTATTGAGGAATTAGGCAGAAAATGCCTCCTGATGCAAGGTGATTTATGTAATATCCAATACTGCAACTATGTTGCGCAGCAAACCGTGAACACCTTCAATCAAGTAGATATTTTGGTTAACAATGCTGGAGTAGAATATTTCAGCCAATCTATAGAAGATATATCAGCATTTCAGCTTGAAACAACTTTTCGAACAAACATAATGTCATATTTTTATCTTACTCAAGCAGTCCTGCCATATATGAAAAAAGGCAGTGCAATAATAAATACTGCTTCAGTTACCGCAACGGAACCTTTTTCAATCGGTATTGATTATTCTTCTTCGAAAGGAGCTGTTGTAGCTTTTACACGCAGTCTTGCAAAATCACTGGTGGACAGAGGTAT
>CAYYEC010000532.1:0-2839 GCA_964470745.1 uncultured Eubacteriales bacterium
CTTTTTTCCAGCATACCTTTTCCTACTGTAAAGTACTTATTGACTTATATATAGAAGCCAAATTATAATTCATCCTTAGTTATCACAGTATAAACTGAAATTACCGCACATTATATTTTCACTTTCACTTCTTTCTCAGTCTCGCTATTTATTGCTTTTTTTTCTCCTTGTTTCGAATTTATTATGTACACTGCCATCAAAGCCATTACACCTCCAACTATTGTAAAGAATTTAGGCTCTTCACCCAGTAACCACCAGCTTATAAGCATCGCACTTGTGGGCACAAGGAAAATGAAAGAACTGGCTCTGTTTGCTCCTAAATTGCTGGCAGCAAAAAAATATGCCGTTGTCGCAAATGTTGTGGCACCAACTGATATATACAATATATTTAACCAAAAGTCCATTTTCAAAGTCTGTATATTAAAAACATCAAGTGGAAGTGATAAAAATAGACCTGCAAAAGCAGTAATCCCATATGTATAAAAACTAAAAGCAAAAGGATTCATATTTGCTTTCGAATTCTGGCTGGTAATTGATAGTAAAGCCCACATAGCAGCAGCAAAAAGGAAATATAGGTTTCCTCCTTTTAATAACTGACCACTGTTTAACTTCCAAATTTCAAGCAAAATTCCTCCACCCAAAAGTCCAATAACTAATCCAATTATATGCTTGGTTCCAAATTTTTGTCTAAAAATAAGAGCCGTAAAGAAGAAAGTAATAATAGGATTTAATGTTGTAACCATTACACCACCAGCTCCAGCTAATCCAACGGCAACGCCATTAAAAAAGAGCAAGTTATATACAATAAGGAAAAGACTTCCTGCCAGCACCTGAAAGATACCTTTTAGATTTAGTTTCAAAGGTATTCTCAGAATAAATACTAGAGGGACAAAGGAAATAAATGTAGCAAGAAACCTCCAGAAAATTAATACTTGAGCTGGAGCTGATGTAGAAACCAGCTTCGCAGAAGTCCAGCTACCTCCCCAAAAAATCATTGAAACTACCATTAGAATAATAAAATATGTATTTTTTTTCAAACTTATCACTCATTTCTAATTCAAATTATATAATAGCCTCAAGGATATGTTTTTATACCCCCAAGGCTATTATCATTCATTGTAACACCAAAAATATTTTTAGTCTATTAAAATTATTAATAATTTTACATACTTAATTTATCAAATGTTACTATTCAGACGTGTGTGAAATTGCTGGAATGCCAAGACGGAAAATCGCTAGGACGACGATTTTAGGGGTCATTGGACATGTATGTGAATTGATACCGACTGCTTGGCATGGAAGCAATCCACATATAACTGAATAGTAACTATCAAATCAATATTCAAGTACCGCTATTTCATATTCTTTTAATTCTATATCCCCACTTATTCTTTCACCTTTTAGCACTTCATCAAACTTACCATCAACCTTTACAGTAACAGGATAAGAATTATGGTTCATAATGTAAATATATTCTTTGCCCTCCTTTTGTTTTTTTACAACTTCCACATTTTCAACTATATCTTTTATTACCGGAATTATTCTACATTCATCAGCTACTATATTAAATATCTGCATTAAACTGCCTTTATCTAAATCACAACCAATATAAAATACTTTTCCTTTTCCAAAACTATTTACAGTAATAGCAGGTTTTCCAGAATAAAAATCACTTGAATAATTTGCTATTGATTTTGCACTATCTACTTTTATAATATCGCACCAAATTTTTGCATGACCTTTTCCAAATTCACCTTCAACCTCAGTAGTATGCATAGAGTTTAAGGCATCAAATTCTTCCACTTCCATTCCAACTAATTCTTTAAAATATCCCGGAAGAGTTTTTGTAGTCATTGAATTGTTCCAATTTCTTGTACCTGAACGAAATGTAACAAGAAGCTTTCCACCATTTTTAACGTACTTCTCAACTTTATCTTTTATCTCTTCAGTCATTAGATTAAATGCAGGCATAATAATAAGTTTATATTTTGATAAATCATCTCCAATTGAAATTACATCAGAACTGATATTTTGGTCTGTCAATGCAGCATAATACTCATATGTTAATTTATTATAATCAAATCCCTTACTATGAATTTGAAATCTATGACTCCAATTATTATCATATGAATTAACAATAGCAACTTCAGATACATTAAATGAGCCTTCGAAAATATGAGAGTATTTTTTCAATTCTTCTCCGATTTGTTTAATCTCATCATACCTTCTCCTTGGAATACCATCATGATCCAGTATTCCATACCAGTATTGCTCAATACCGAAAGTACAAGCTCTCCACCTGAAATATACGATCGCATCTGCACCATGAGCTATTGCTTGATATGTCCATAATCTTAACTGGCCTGGAGCAGGAGTTTTACCCAAATTATTCCATCCGCAAGGTCCACTCTGTTGTTCCATAACCCAGAAATTTTTGTTTTTTATTCCTCTCATTTTATCGTGAGCCATAGAGATCTCTTGATATTTATTTTCATTCCATTGCAAATATATATAATTATCCCAGGATACAAAATCGAGGTCTTTGCCTAAATTAAAATAATCAATATCACTAAAGTGTCCCATAAAGTTATGAGTAATGGGTGTTTCAACATATTTTTTTAATACATCAACTTGAATTTTTTGGTATTTCGCTACTGAATCTGATGAAAATCTAAAATAATCTAACAAAATACCTGGATTATGTGAAAATAATCCTGACATTTCTGATGTTGAATCACATTCAGAATATGAAGGTAAAATTAGCTCATCCCAATTTCTATATGTCTGACTCCAAAAAACAGTTCCCCATTCTTTATTCAAATTCTCTATAGTACCATAC
>CAYYEC010000533.1:0-2836 GCA_964470745.1 uncultured Eubacteriales bacterium
AATGTAAGCATCCTGTTAACTGAAAAATGTACACCTACTTCTCTTAATAGAGATACATAATTTAATTCCAACAACCATTCAGCGTTATTTATCATTATAGCTTTATTATCAGAAAAATCTATAAACTTTGATAATTGTCTTTTAAAACATTCAGCGTTATGATTAATTTGTTCAAGTGTCAGCATTTTTCTCATGTCAGTTTTACCTGTAGGGTCACCAACCATAGTAGTTCCGCCACCAATAAGAATGATTGGTACATGCCCAGCTCTTTGCATATGTGCTGCTGCCATTACAGTCAAAAAATGTCCAGCCGTCAAGCTATCTGCAGTAGCGTCGTATCCTGTATAAAAAGTCACATTCTCTTTTCCCAATAATTCCTTGATTTCATCCTCATGAGTACATTGCTCAATAAATCCTCTTTCTTTTAGTGTTTTAAATACATTTGTCATAAAATCCATCACCCTCAATTTATTTATTTAAGGAATAATAAAAACTATATCTGTCAACTATTCGTTTTTATAACCCTGCTTATAATTTAATAGGATTTACCAATAATTATTTATTATAATGAATAAAACTAATAATATCTACCCAAAAAGAAAAATATTTTAATAAATAGGCAATAATTTATATTAGAAAAAAGAGAAACATTGGAGTTCATTTTACATTAATCTAAGCTTAATGTCGTAATAAATTCTTAATGTGAATGAAATAGAATTATGGTATAATATTGTAGATAATTTAAGATTTATATTTTTAAAACTTAAAAAACGGTAAATTTTGTATGTATTGAGGAGGAAAGTATGGTTCAGAAAAATACTCCTGTTTCTAAAGAAGCTACTTCAAAGAAGCAGAAAGTTTCCAGGGCAAGAACTAAAAGGCATTTTTCACCTTTAAAGTTTATATTTAATATTACAAAAACAATGTTTTTGTTAGGCATTTTGATAGGCTGTGTTGCAGCAGGCGCTTTAGGCGGAACTGTAGTTGGTTGGTTGAAAACCACTCCGGAAATCAAACCGGAACAACTTTATAATAATAAATATACTTCATTTGTTTATGACTCCAAAAACTCGGACATTGCAGAATTGGAACGTGATGAAAATAGGGTATGGGTGGATTTTACGGATATGCCAAAGTATTTATCCGAATCCTTAATAGCAATAGAAGATGCCAGATTCTATCAACATAATGGAATAGACTTTAAAAGAACTACCCAAGCAATACTTAAATATTTTCTACATAAAATAATCCCAAGTACTGAAACTCATGGTGGAAGTACAATAACCCAGCAGGTAGTAAAAAACGTTACAGGTAATAAACAGGAAACTCCAAAAAGAAAAGTTCAGGAATGGTGGCAGGCAGTAAATGAACTTGAGAAAAATTTAGATAAAGAAGATATTTTAGAAATTTATTTAAACAAGGTTTATTTCGGCAGAAACTACTATGGAGTTCAAGCAGCTGCTCAGGGCTATTTTGGAAAAAACGTTTCTGAATTATCCCTTGCTGAGTGTGCAAGTATTATTGGTATAACAAATTATCCAGGCATATATACCCCAAATAACGAGGAAGGTATATCAAATAATTTAAGAAGACAAAAAATTATTTTAAAGGCTATGCTTGACCAGAATATGATTGATGAGAAAACATATAACGAAGCATCAAAAGAAGAACTGCAATTTTTTAAATACAGCGAATCACCTACAACAATAAAAAGTGAGCAGAGCTATTTTGTGGATAATGCAGTTAGAAGCGTTAAAAAGGACTTAATGGAAAAATTGAATATAACTGAGGAACTGGCTTTAGATATGATCTACAGTCAAGGTCTTAAGATATATACATCTCTTGAACCAAAGGTTCAGGATGCTTTGGATGAAGTGTTTACAGATGAAAAATACTTTCCTGTTGTAAATAAAAATACAACTCAACTCCCTCAGGCAGCCATGGTAGTTTTAGACCCTCAGACTGGCTATGTAAGAGGAATTTATGGTGGTGCGGGAGAAAAAAAGGGAAGCACATTTGATAGAGCAACTCAGGCAAACAGACAACCGGGATCAAGTGTCAAACCTTTGTTAGTGTATGGTCCTGCTATTGAGAATCGATTAGTTACTCCTGCAACAGTATTAGATGACGTTCCCCAGTATTTGAATCCCAAAACTCCTGATGAAATATGGCCAAAAAATTATGAATTTAAAAATTATGGACTTACCACTATAAGAGAAGGCCTGTATCAATCTAGAAATGTAATTGCAACCTTACTTCTAAAAAATTATGTAGGCTTTGATATGGCTTATGACTATTTAAAAAGAGTAGGCTTGGATAGAACAGATGAAAAAGACACTTCAGGATTGGCAATTGCAATGGGTGCATTTTATAAAGGTATGTCTCCTCTTGAGATGGCTTCTGCTTATACGGTCTTTGCTAATAAGGGAATTTACTCATCACCAAAATTTTATACTAGAGTAGAAGATAAAGATGGAGAAGTAATTCTTGAAAACAATCCAGAGAGCAAAATCGTTTACTCAGAGGAAGCAACATACATAATGAATAATATGCTGCAGGATGTAGTAAAAAAAGGTACTGCTTATGGATTTGGTACAATTAAAAATAAAGATGGTAAAATCATACCTTCAGGAGGCAAAACAGGAACCACCAGTGATTGGTATGATAAATGGTTTCTTGGCTTTTCTCCATATTACATTGGTGCAACATGGTATGGTTATGATCAGAATACAACCTTGGTAAGGGCAGAATATAACCAAGCCTTAACTATATGGAATGCTGTTATGAATAAGATTCACGAAAACCTGGAACCAATTGATTTTCCTCAGCCTTCAAC
>CAYYEC010000534.1:0-2828 GCA_964470745.1 uncultured Eubacteriales bacterium
GATGTACAAACGATGCTTACCATATAACCGCTCCGGCTGAAAATGGTGAAGGTGCAGCAAGATGTATGAAAACAGCAATAGAAGATGCCGGTATAGATCCATCTGATATAGGATACATAAATGCTCATGGTACTTCAACGGATTTAAATGACAGAAATGAGACTACTGCTATAAAATCAATTTTTGGAGATCATGCATATAAGCTTGCTGTAAGTTCTACCAAATCAATGACCGGTCATTTATTGGGTGCTTCTGGTGCCACTGAGGCAATTATTACTGCACTTTCTTTAAAAGAAAGCTTTTTGCCGCCAACAATAAACTATAAAACTCCAGATCCTGATTGTGATTTGGATTATGTACCTAATGAAGGTAGAAATGCAAATATTAATTATGCTATGTCAAACTCCTTTGGTTTTGGAGGACATAATGCTGCTATAATATTAAAAGCATTTAAAAAATAGTTATTTATTATTTCAAATTAAGAATTACAATAAAATTTTTAATTTTATTGTAATTCTTAATTTTTTTTGATACAATTAGGCTTATAATACTACTAGAATATAGGTAGTAAGTACTATAGGATATATCGATAATAGCACACTTATTGAAAAATAAGGTCGCAAAGCTATGGGTCTAAGGAAATAGTTTCTATGATTGCCAGGTTACCAAAATATATTAGATAAAAATAATTTTAGGTACCTGCAAAAAAGTGGGTACCTTTTTCGTTTTGCTGGATTGATGAATTAAACATAATTAATATATATAACGCTACTGAAATATATTACATAATCTATATTTTGTTAATACATTATATAGCTTTAGCGGCCTGTAAAGTCTATTATTCATGGTTAGCAGACCACAAACATAGGAAGTGGTTTGGCACTTATTTTATTATAAGAATATAAAGGATTAAGTATGAAACATATAGAATAACGACTTTTTTATTTATTTTTTAACAATTTTTAAAAGGAGTAGAAAAATATGAATGCCTTAAAACCTGGAGTTCCTATCTTAGTACGTCATTACTCTGGTCTAAAACCCATTAAAAGTGTTGTCTTGGATGTTGGCATTGAAAATATGTCTATAAAATTAACCAAGGAATTCGAGATATCTAATTTTCTGGAAGGTGACCCTGTAGTATTTGGATACCAGGCAGATGAAGAAGTTTATATACTGGGTAGCGATATATTAAACGTAAATGCAAAAACCGGTCAAATGCTTGTAAAAGTTGATACTGTTGACCCTGAAGCTGAAAGAAGAGAATTTGAAAGATTTCCTGTTTCACTTTATGCGGATATAAGAAAGAAAAAGAGTGATAAAAAGCATCTTGCAACTATAAAAGATATAAGCTATTACGGAATGATGATGTATTCAAAACTGAATCTAGAGGTAAATCAACGGTTAGACATTGATATTTATATGGATAAAACTATGCTATTTTTAATGGGGGATGTCGTAAGAAAAGTAGAGACTTCTCATCATTTTCAGTATGGTTTAAAATTGGTATATCCTGATTTGAGGACCATGAACTACATGAAGGATTATATTAAAAGATTGGCTCTGGACCAGGAATATTATATTCGTAAATCAAGACTTTTGCCATAATATTTAGTGAAAATTTTCTTTTTACTATATTTTTTGCAATAACCATTTTACATTTCTTATTTAAATATTGCAAAATAATATACCTGTATGAAACGCAATAAGTAAATTACATTAGTGTTATTTGCGTTCAGAGCTTTAAAGGTAATATAACGTAATATTTTTAAAGATAATGTAAAGGGCCTATTGTATTGTATATAGTTAATGGACCATTTTATTAATTTTAGATAATAATTTTTAACTATGTTTTCACTATATTGGCTTAGTCTCTAGTTAATAATTTAGTAATTTCTTCATTCTCAGTTATTTGCTCTATAGAATCTATTCCTAATTGCTTAAGAATTTTCATTACATTTAAATTATCAAATTTATTATTCATTTAATTCATCACTCATTTCATAATAGTAAGTTAAATATCAGAAAGCTCCATATTGATTTTATCAAAATTCATATTACTGCTTATATTGTAATCAATATCAGTATCAATATACTCATTTTCTCTAGACTTCTCAACAGGTAATTCCACAATAAATTCGCTACCTGCACCTTCTTCACTTTCAATATGAATTTTGCCATTATGCATTTCAACAAAAGCTTTCACAAGTGAAAGCCCTATTCCACTGCCCTCGTAACTCTTTACAAGTGACTGTTCAACTTGACTAAATCTTTCAAAAACTATTTTCTGCTTACTTCTGGGTATTCCTATACCTGTATCCTTTATTGAGACTATAATATTTTTCCCTTTTTCAAATACTTTTACATAAACGCTACCACCACTTTTTGTAAATTTAATTGCGTTTGACAATAAATTTAATATTATTGTTTCAATTTTATCTACGTCACAGCTTATTATTTTTTCATCTATTCCAGCACCAAATTCTAAAGTAATATCTTTATTTTTTGCATATTCAGCGACAGATAAAGTTATTTGCTTTATATGATTTACAATATCTATCCACTTCAAATTTAGATTAAGATATCCTGCATCTATCTTTGTGCTGTTAATTAAATTATTAATTAACCTTGTAAGCCTTAGGCAGTTTTGCTTCATAGTCTTTAAATTTATATTTGATTTATCCCAGTTTTTTATTGGATCTCCTTTTGCATACAGCTCCGACAGCTGAATTGCAGAAAAAATTACATTAACAGGTGTTCTTAGTTCATGTGAGATATTTGCTATAAATTCACTTTTTAGCTTATCATATTCAATCTGCCTCTCCCTAATC
>CAYYEC010000535.1:0-2809 GCA_964470745.1 uncultured Eubacteriales bacterium
CATTTGACACTTTGCGCTGCTATTGCTGTTAGAGAA
This sequence comes from uncultured Eubacteriales bacterium, assembly GCA_964470745.1. Classification (GTDB taxonomy): domain Bacteria; phylum Bacillota; class Clostridia; order DSM-8532; family CAYYEC01; genus CAYYEC01. Next base: position 37 of record CAYYEC010000535.1, read on the forward strand.
GGAATGGACGAAGAAGAAGCTTTAAAAGCTATTACAATAAATGCAGCTGAAATTGTAGGAATTGGCGATAGAGTAGGGAGTATAAAAGTGGGTAAAGATGCAGATATTGTTATATTTGATGGTCATCCACTGGAATATAAGACAAAGGTTATGATAACTATAATAAATGGGAAGGTTGTTTATGAAAGATAGAACTATTAAAAAGTTTAAAGTATCTTCCTATGAAGAAACTTTAAAGGTTGCAAAGGAATTTGCAAGTAGCCTTAAGGGAGGAGAGATTATTTGTCTCTCAGGGGATTTGGGTACAGGAAAAACTGCATTTACACAAGGTATTGCTCAAGCTTTGGGAATAAAAGAATATATTACGAGTCCTACATTTACAATTATAAATGAATATCAGGGTACTATTCCTTTATATCATTTCGATGTTTACAGGATATCTGATTATGATGAATTATTTGAGATAGGATTTGAAGAGTATATTGAAAAATATGGAATTGTTGTAATTGAATGGGCGGAAATGATTAAAGATACTTTACCAAAAGACTGCATATGGATTTGTATAGAAAAAGATTTAGATACGAGTATAGATACTAGAATAATAAATATTGAATATAATGAAAAAGTATAAAAAACTTTTTCAGATGGTTATAGGTTATAGGTTATAGGCAATGGGGTTATGTATTTAATAATTTTCCTATTACCTATTGATCATTACCCAGCACCACAGGTGCAATAGCCTCGAAAGGAAGGTTAATTTGAAAGTATTAGCAGTTGATACATCAACAATGGTAGCATCTGTAGCAGTATTGGAAAATAATAAAATTTTAGGAGAGTTCAATATAAATCACAAAAGGACTCATTCGCAAAAGCTAATGCCTATGATTAAGGAAGTTCTAAGTTCTTTAGAACTATCGGTAAAGGATATTGAATTGTTTGCAGCTTCTGTAGGACCTGGGTCTTTTACAGGCCTTAGGATCGGAGTAACTACAATAAAGGCTTTTGGATATGCTCAAAATAAACCTGTTATAGGAATTCCTACTTTAGATGCTTTAGCTTACAATATTTTTAGGAGCGATTCAATAATTTGCCCTATTTTGGATGCAAGAAATAATCAGGTTTACACTTCATTATATATATGGAAGGATAATGAGCAAGTAAAGATACATGACACTGTAGGCATCTATATAAAAGAACTGGTAGAAATATTGAAATCTCTTAATAAGAGGGTTGTATTTTTAGGTGATGGTGTTGAAATACATGAAGGATTTTTAAATGATGAATTAAAAGAAAAATGTGATTTTGCTTTATCTAATTCTATGTTTAACAGAGCGTCTTCCGTAGGAAACCTTGCCTTAAAGAGATATACCCTTGACCAGGAGGAAAATTATCTTAATTTAGTACCATTTTATTTAAGAAAATCTCAAGCAGAAAGAATGATGGAGTTACAACAAAGGGAAGGAATTTGATGGATAAACTAAAGTTGATGAATATGACGAAAGATCATATAGACGGAGTTATGGTAGTAGAACATTTAAGCTTTAGAATTCCTTGGTCAAAAAATGCGTTTATTGAAGAAGTGACTAATAATAAATTTGCAATTTATATTGTTGCTCAGATTAACGATGTTATAGTAGGATATGCTGGGATGTGGAAAGTCTTTGATGAAGGCCATATTACAAATGTTGCAGTTCATCCTAAATACAGAAGAAATAAGATAGGTAGTGCTTTAGTTGAAGAATTAATTCAAATAGCAAAAAAAGAAAAAATTCAATCAATGACTTTAGAAGTTAGGAAGAGTAATTTTGCTGCTCAAAATTTATATATTAGATACGGATTTGAATCTGGTGGTTTTAGAAAATCTTACTATGCAGATAATGGAGAAGATGCTTTGATAATGTGGAAAAAAGATGTATGATAGGAGCACGTTGTAGGGTCGCAGAAATATTCGCAAAAATAAAATAAATGGGATATGAGGGGATACTACGGTATAAACCTTGATATATCGGGATTACAGAAGTCGCCTAAATAAAATAACGAGATTTTTTGCGAAAATAATTGCGAACTATATTTAAAATATACGATATATGCCTTTAATCCTTGATATATAAGAGCTAGAGGCATATTTTATTTTATTTCGATTACTTAATAGTGTTCACTTGAAATTGGAAATTAAAAAACGTGTACACGATTGTTGAATGAATTCTTGTAAACCGCATATTTATAAGCATAAACGGTATTCACATCTAAAATATTAAATATATAAATTCCTATTTATTCAGATTATTTTTTCCAAGAGCAATTGAACAAAATTAAGTTTTTACATAAAAGTTGTTCAATTGCCTGAAATAACTAACTTTCAGGTGTTTTTTTAAAAGATGCTTTTGACAGACCAATTGAACAACTTTTATGTAAAATACACAATTGTAATACTAATATATGTAATAATAACAAAACAAATATATAAACAAAAATTCCAGTTTTAAAATATTTAATTTTATGATTAATTGTACTTCCTATTAACTCTAATAAACTTCAAGCGACCTAGAACCACATTTGCAAATAGCTGGATTAATATTTTCATTATCTGCTCGCTTTATTCCTCCACCCCAATTTCTTATAACCCAAAAACGTTCTTTACACTTTTTACAAATAACTTCAAATCTTGCTCCTTCACTATATATGTTCATAATTATATCCTCCAATAGAATGTTTTGCGTAACTAATCTATATGAGTAATTACAACTCCATTTTCTATTCGTACATTTACATT
>CAYYEC010000536.1:0-2804 GCA_964470745.1 uncultured Eubacteriales bacterium
CTGCTATACTGATAAGTAGTGGTGTGGGAAGTATATCCTGGTCGAATCTAGTTATTGCTATATATGTTGCCGGAACTAAAAGTGTGAGAAAAAAAGCAACAAACCGTGTAATACGCATAATAGAAGATAAAATGTAGTGATGATAATAGTCTTCACTGGCTTGAAGAAACTCAATCATGAGTGCAGGGGCTGTTAATACAAAAGGTGTACCATCAACTAAAATTGCTACTCTTCCTTCAAGTAAAGCTGCAGCAACCGAATCAGGTTTTTCAGAATTCAAGAAAGTAGGAAATATTGAATGCCTGTCATCTTTAATTAATTCTTGGATGTATCCGCTTTCCAGTATGCCGTCAATTTTTATTCTACTAAGTCTGGACCTTATTTCCTGTACAATTTCATCTTTTGCCACTTTATGAATATGCATTAAGCATACTTTTGTTTTAGTTACGCTTCCTATTGATAGATTTTCCAATCTTACGTATTTATTTTTTATTCTTTTTCTGATGAGTAAAATATTGCTGTTTATTTTTTCAGAAAATCCTTCTTTTGGTCCCCTAATTACAGTTTGGGAAGTAGGCTCTTGAATAGACCTGCCTTCATCAGTATATGCGATTATAGTAAAAAACTTATTGCTGCCATCCATTAAAAATACGATATTACCGGATAATAAGTCACCATAAAGAGTTTCATAATCAAAACCTTCTTTTGAATCCCTTAATCCAGTAAAATAATTCTTTATTACATCAAGGTTTATATCAGATTTTGCATTACAACATTCGTATTTTAAATTAGTCATTTCCAGTGATAAACTATTTATAGCATTTTTATCTACCAGGCTTTTAATATATATATTTGCGCAAATTGAATTCTTGATGTTATCAAACTTAAAATAATTAACTACAACGTCACTGCTATTGCCAAAATCGCTTTTTAGCTTGGTTATATTTTCATTTATATTTTTACTTATTTGTATGATAGAATCAGTTTCACTGATTTTATTAGTTTTTTTAAAAAATTTCATTATATTATCTCCATACTGTTGCAAGGCACTTTTTGTTACATTATCAATTTTCCAATGTCATAAGTTTGAATTAATTCATCTATAGATTTCGCGTAAATGATTCTACATTTTGACTTACGCGAAATCTACACCCAATTCAAATATTGCAAAATAATATATTTCTGTCTATATATTGCTTATTTCTTTCATGCAATGTCTTTAATGTAACATATCTATATTGTAAATATGCCCGATGAGTGGATAAATAATACATGATATTAAGGGATAAATGTATAATAAGAATAATTATGCTAGTGTTTGATTATAAGGTGTGGTTCTGTCAATAACTTATTAATATATTAATTTTATTAATAGCAATTGTAATTGTCTGTTTAACTCTTTTTATTTTTATTCACTAAATATAAACGAGTAATTAAATCAAAAAAACTATGAATAATGTAGATAGCAATATAAGGATATTAGGGACATCCATGAATTCTAATTCTTTATATATTCAGTAAAATACTCTTGAAAGCACAGGGAATTTACATCTGCACGAATATGATTATGGACAAGTTCATCTAATTTATTGGTATCCTTATCAATAATATACTTAACTATTAATTCATGTTCTTTTTGTATTTCTAACAATTTATCTTTTTTTAGCATATGCAGTTTTCTATATCGCATATAGTGTACATTAAATTGTTGAATAAGATTCCAGAGAAATAAGCGACCTGCTAATTTGAATAGTGTTTTATGAAAAGTATCATCAAGATGCATAAATTGTTCAAGGTCATATTCCTTATTAATACAGTCTTTTTGTAGAACTAGTATACTTTTTAAATCATGTAACCCTTTCAAAGGAATATTAGTAGATAAATCTTTAAGAATTTCCTTTTCTAAGGTGCTTCTAAGATAGATGATCTGCTCAACAGATTCTAAATCAATATAGGAAACAATACTTCCTTTTTGAGGATAAATATCTATATAACTTTCAAGAGCCAGCTGCTTTAAGATATCTCTGATGGGCGTACGTGATAGTTGAAAGCGCTCAGAAAGAGTGGTTTCGCTAATAATTGTTCCTGGCTTTAATTGAAGGGAAATAATCTCTTTTTTTAACTGATTAATAATTTCTTTCTTCTTTAAGGACATTTTATTCCAACTTTCTATGCTATAATATACTACTAGTATACATGAAAATATTTGCTTGTAAAGAAAAAATAATTTTCTAATAATTCAAAAAGGCTTATGTTATGCTATATATACTGGGTTTAAAGATTTGAAGATATAGCGATTGACAAAAGCTTATTTTTGCATTATGATAAAAATATAAAACTTGTATACAAGATGTATTGCTTTTAGATATAAAGTATAACTAAAAGCAGCATAGATTAACTGGGGATATGTTATAGTATGGTTCTGAAAGGTTTTATTAGAGATATATTGTATACAAGATGTGAATTAGTGCTTTTGTGTACCTATTATTAAAAATAAAGGGGGAATATTATGAAGATGACATGGAGATGGTATGGGGAAGGCAATGATTCTATTACGCTGGACCATATTCGTCAAATACCAGGTGTAATGGGAGCGGTGTGGTCATTACATGATAAGGTAGCAGGTGAGGAATGAGAAGAGGAAAGAATTCAGGAAGTTGTTGACCAAATTACAAGTAAAGGTTTAAGCCCGGCGGTTGTAGAAAGTGTAAACGTCCATGATGATATAAAATTAGGATTACCTAGCAGAGATCAATATATTAATCAATATATTTTTGGTTGAAATATTTATTGGCGTTTCGTTG
>CAYYEC010000537.1:0-2798 GCA_964470745.1 uncultured Eubacteriales bacterium
AGAAATAAGGCTGATATAGAAATCTTTAATTATAGTTTCAGGAAGTCGAATTAAATCTACATCTCTATATATTCCACCATAATTAAACCAGTCAGTATTTTTTGCAGGAACTGCTGATGTTTTTCTTGTATTATCAGCCACAACAACAATTCTATTTGTTTCCTCAAGAAAACTTGTTACTTCAATATAAAAAGGTGTAGAACCACCTCTATGCATACCAATATACTTTTTATTTAGAAAAATCTTCGCTTCATAATTTATCGCCCCGAACTTTATATAAACTCTTTGTTCTCCCTTGTTTATATATGTGAAAGTTCTAGTATAAACTGCAGGACCTTCATAATAAAAAAATCTTTCCTTTTGGGTATTCCAACAAGCAGGAACTTTCATCTTATTCCATTGGTCAAAATTATAGTCTACGGGAATAAATCTTCCATCCTCATCTTTATACTTTTCTTCGTACCATTTCGCCCTGATACATGTATCATATTGATCTATCTGAAAATTCCACAATCCATTCAAATATTCTTTTTCTCTTCCCACATCATAAATAGCATTTGAAGCAGTTATATTGTTCATTAAATATTGTTTTTCGTAGTCTTCATCGTGAATGCACTCTACAAAATTTTTCGGTCTGTTGTTCATAATATCCCCTATTTCTTTTTACAACTTAAAATATTTTATCCTTTTAACCCCGAAGTAGCTATTCCTTCTATAAAATATTTTTGTGAAGCTAAAAACATTATTACGACTGGTAGAAGTGAAACTACTGTTGCCGCCATAATAAGTGCATAGTCTGCCGTATATTGAGTAATAAACATTCGTATACCAAGCTGAATTGTTTTCTTACTTGTTGAAGTTAAATAAATTAGCGGCTCCAAAAAGTTATTCCATACATATACAAACTGAAAAATTACTAAGGTAGCAATTGCAGGCTTTGAAAGAGGCATTATTATTTTTCTATAGATTCCAAATTCGCCCAAACCATCCAGTCTTGCAGACTCTGAAAGTTCTTCAGGAATACTTATAATAAATTGCCTAAACAAGAATACACCAAATGCTGAGAAAGACTGAAGCAGGATTAATGACATGAGCGTATCTGTTAAATTTAGTTTTTTCATAATAATAAATTGTGGAATCATATATACCTGGAAAGGGACCGCAATAGTTGAAACATAACATATAAATGCAATGTTTCTTCCTATAAATTTAATCTTTGCAAAAGCATAAGCTGCCAAGCTGCTGGTAATTAAGCTCAATGTTGTAATAACAACTGTCAATACTGCAGTATTTTTATAGAAAGTCAAAAATGGTATCCTCTCCCATATTTCAACATAGTTTTTCCATCTCGGCTGAGCAGGTATCCATTTAATTGGATATGAAAAAACTTGATTATCAACCTTTAAAGATGATGATATCATCCAGAAAAAAGGTACCATGAGCAATAAGGATACAATTACCAGAGCAATATATGCAAAAATCTTCAATCTGTTTTGACTTTTATTATCTTTTAAAAAATAAGTTGTTTTATTCATTTAAGTACTTGCCTCCATTCATTTAAATTTATTATTCAATTCAGCTTCTTACATATAGCTAACCCATTTTTGCTCAATTTTAAATTGTATTAGCGTTATAACTAATACCAGTAATAAGAGCACCATAGAAATTGCAGAAGCATATCCAAATTTAAATTGAATAAAAGCTTGATTGTAAATATGATATACAAGTACATTTGTAGCCCTGCCAGGTCCTCCCTCAGTCATAACCAATATAAGGTCAAAAATCTTAAATCCATTTATTACTAGCATTATACTTACAAAGAAGGTTGTAGGTGTAAGCATCGGAAGCGTAATATTTCTAAATTTTTGCCAGCCATTTGCTCCATCAACAGTTGCAGCTTCATATAGCTCTCTTGGAATACCCTGAAGCCCAGCTAAATACATAACCATAAAATATCCCATTTGTCTCCAAACGCTGGTTATTATAATAGCTGGCATAGCCCACTCAACAGATGCGGTCCATCCAGGTGGATTTTCAAAGCCAAGAGCACGCAAAGCACTATTTATAGGTCCCATTGTAGGATGATAAAGCATATTCCACACAACAGCTACTGCCACCAATGATACAATGTACGGAAAGAAAAAAGCTGCTCTAAAAAACTTTATTCCTTTAATCTTTGTATTTAGTAAAACTGCCAGTCCTAAAGAACATACCATTGTTAGAGGAACTGTACCCGCGGTATAGTAAAGAGTATTCCAAAAAGATATTTTAAATGTCTCATCTCGAAATAGTTTTGCATAATTTTTCAGCCCTACAAATATCATTGGATTTGCTGTATCCCACTTTACAAAGCTCAACATAAATGCACAAACTATCGGAATCAATGTAAATATCAAAAATCCTAAAAAATTGGGGAGTAGAAAACCATATGCTTTTAAAGTATTTCTTTTTAAGGAATTTGTATTTGACTTCATTAATTATTTCATAACCTCAAAAACACAAAGTTATGAATACCTCCCTTCAATTAAAATATTTAAGTTAAAAGAAATAGACCCAATATTAGACCATATTGGGTCTATTTAGTTTGCAACGCTTCAATTTCATGGTTTTATTCTCAAAGCGCTACAAACCTACTTCCTTAATATGTGGTCTGCATACCATGAATAATACACCTAACAGACCGCATTTCTCTACAGTTATTTCTATATTATTCTTCTTCCATTATTTCTTTTACACGTTTGTTCATTGCTGCAATACCATCATCAATGCTGTTCTTATTTATCATTATTAACTCATGT
>CAYYEC010000538.1:0-2789 GCA_964470745.1 uncultured Eubacteriales bacterium
GTACTTTTTAACACATCATATTTATAATTTTTCAAGTGTTAAAAATGTACTTCATTTGTTTGTGACCTGTATGCTATAGAAAATTACGTTTCAGGTCACCTCTGTTTATATGTTGCATATTTCTTCCATTCCATATCTTTTATGCAACATATATAATTATATCATATTAATTTTATGATTAAAATCATTTTCCATATATTTTTATCTATTTCTCAATAAATATACCCATGCTCTTCTTTGTTTTCCACTGTACTAATTCTGTTATTATCATCAACAAATATAACTTTTGGTTTAAAATTACTTGCTTCACTACAATCAAACATACCATATGCAATTATTATGACAGTGTCACCAGGATATACAAGTCTGGCAGCAGCTCCATTGAGACAAATAACCCCGCTATTTGTCTCACCCGGTATAACATAAGTTTCAAGTCTATTTCCATTATTATTATTTACAATCTGAACTTTCTCATTTTCAACAATACCCGCAGCATCCATTAATGCCTTATCTATAGTTATACTACCTACATATTCAAGATTTGCCTCAGTTATCTTTGCCCGATGAATTTTAGATTTCATAAGTGTTATAAACATTTTATTCACCTCACTACTTTGTGTTTATCAATATATTATCTATCAATCTCGTATTACCAAACTTCACAGCTATAGCAATAAGTATTTCGCCTTCTAGATTTTTAACATCCTCTAAAGTAGAAGCGTCAACTATCTCAACATAATCAATTTTTGCCAATTTTTCTTGAGATATTTTAGCAGTTATAAATTTTTGTATTATGTCCTTATCTTTTTCACCTTTTAAAATTAATTTTTCTGCCTCTCTTAAAGCAAATGATAGTATAAGTGCAGACATTCTCTCTTCCTTATTCAAATACACATTCCTTGAGCTCATAGCCAATCCATCCATCTCTCGAACTATTGGACAAATAACTATTCTGACATCCATATTTAAATCCTGCACCATTTTCTTTATGACTATTACTTGTTGAGCGTCCTTTTGCCCAAAATATGCAAAATCAGGAGTAACAATATTAAACAGTTTATTTACTATAGTAGTTACTCCTTTGAAATGTCCCGGTCTTGACCTGCCGCATAAAACCTCAGTTATGTCATTTACTTCTACATATGTCTTATAGCCATTAGGATACATTTCTTCCACAGATGGAGCAAAAATCAAATCCACGTCCTCTTTCTCAGCCAAATATTTATCTCTGTCCATATCTCTAGGGTATTTATCTAAATCTTCATTGGCTCCAAACTGAGTAGGATTCACAAATATACTCATAGTAAAGTCTGTGTCTTTTCTTGATGCTTTCACTAATGATAAATGTCCTTCATGTAAATATCCCATTGTAGGTACAAGCCCAATAGTTTTTCCATTCTTTCTCTGCTCACTAATTATTTCTTTCACTTCACTTATACTCTTTACTACTCTCATCTCTTTACCCTCGCATTAATCTTAATTTACTCTCAATCTTAACCTTCTCCTCAATCTCCATACCTATTTCTAATTTTATCAATTACATCTTCATCAACTTTAAATGAATTTTCACTCGTAGGAAAAATACTATTCTGTACTTCATCAATATAAGACTGCACAGCTCCTGATAAGCCTTGACCTACATCAAAGTATTTCTTTGAATGCTTTGGTGAAAAATCTCTAAACATACCAATTATATCAGAAGTAACTAATACCTGTCCATCACATCCATTACCAGCGCCTATACCTATTGTGGGAATTTCCAGTTTACTACTAATATAATTTGCTAATTTATACGGTACACATTCCAAAACAATAGCAAATACACCATTTTCCTGAAGCAGCAATGCATCTTCAAGTATTTCTTCTGCTTTATCGAAAGTCTTTCCCTGGGCTTTATGCCCTCCGAATATATTAACTGACTGCGGTGTATATCCCAGGTGTCCCATTACTGGTATTCCAGCATTTATTATAGCCTTGACGTCTTCAATTATTTTTTTTCCACCTTCAAGTTTAACAGCCTTGCAGCCACCTTCTGTTATTAATTTTCCAGCATTTTTAACACTTTCGTATTTACCCATACTATAGGATAAAAACGGCATATCTCCAACTACCAAAGCATTCTTAGTTCCTCTTACCACAGCTTTTATGTGATGCAGCATATCATCCATTGTTACTCTTGTTGTATCCTCATAACCTAAAACTACCATACCCAATGAATCGCCAACTAAAATACTGTCAATACCCGATTCATCAAGTAATTTAGCAGTTGGATAATCATAAGCAGTCAACATTGTAATTTTTTTGCCCAACTCTTTATTTTTCTTAAAGTTAGCTACAGTAAATTTTGTATTCATACTATCATCCTTTCTTACTATTCAAGATGACCAATAAGGAATTAATAAAAACTACTTCTGTCTGTTATTTTTTCTCAAAAGCTGATGATTTAACGGATTTTGAGAAAAAATTAATATTTTGTTTTTTTAATTCCCCGAAGTATTATCTTTAACAAAAAAAGCAGCTTTAAACATTAAAAAAGTCAACCCAAAGCAGGATTGACTTTTAACTTAGCTAATTTAAATACTTTTGTCATCCCGTCTCTGTCCAAATTGGATCAAAGCAGTAAATTTAAAATAAAATTTATTAAACTGTGCAGCTCATTCCGATACCGCCAGTTACAAAATTAGGATATCACAACAAAAGTAAAAACGCAATAGAATTTACACTTTAATTTCAATATATTAATTGCAATATTAAATGCCTAGCATTTTATGGTAAATTACCTAATGTTT
>CAYYEC010000539.1:0-2778 GCA_964470745.1 uncultured Eubacteriales bacterium
TTGGCAATGTATATATAGGGGAAGATGCACCGATTTCTGTTCAGTCTATGACTAATACTGATACCAGGAATATAAAAGCTACAGTTGAGCAAATTAAAAGGCTTGAAGATGCTGGGTGTGACATTGTGAGAATTGCAATTCCTGATATGGAGGCTGCAAATGCTGTAAAGGAAATCAAAAAAAGTATATCAATACCACTTGTAACAGATATTCATTTTGATTATAGGCTGGCTATTGCTGCTATAGAGAATGGAGCAGATAAGATTCGGTTAAATCCGGGTAATATCGGTGGAGTAGACAGAGTAAGGGAAGTTATAAATAGTGCCAAGCCTAGACAAATACCTATTCGTATAGGTGTAAATTCAGGTTCTATAGAAAAAGAAATATTAGATAAATATGGTAAAGTCACTCCGGAGGGAATGGTTGAAAGTGCTCTTAAGCATTCTCAAATGCTTGAAGGTCTAGATTACAATGAAATTGCATTTTCTTTAAAGGCTTCAAATGTACCTATGACAATAGCTGCGTATAGATTAATGGCTGAGAAGACTCAATATCCATTACATATTGGTGTTACAGAAACAGGAACTGTTTATAAAGGTACAATAAAATCGTCCGTTGGAATTGGAGCTTTGTTATCAGAAGGAATTGGTGATACGTTAAGAGTGTCTTTAACGGGTGATCCAGTGGAAGAAATTAAGGTAGGCAAGGAGATACTAAAGTCATTGGAGATAATTGAAGAAGGAATTAAATTTGTTTCTTGTCCTACATGTGGAAGATGCCAGATAGATTTAATTAGAATAGCAAATGAAGTTGAAAAGAATCTAGAAGGTAAAAACAAGAATATCAAAGTAGCTGTAATGGGATGTGCAGTAAATGGTCCTGGTGAAGCAAAAGATGCTGATGTAGGCATTGCTGGTGGAAAAGGAGAAGCTTTATTATTTAAAAAGGGTAAAATAATTAAAAAAATACCTCAAGAAAATATAGTAGAAGAATTTATAAAAGAAATTGAAAATTTATAAGAAATTATAAAAAATTAGCACTCTCATAATGAGAGTGCTAATTTTTCTCTTGACAATCTTTGACCTTTAATTGTATTATATTGTATATAAGAGATTAACAAAAACTACCTTAATGTATTTATTGTTTTTTTAATCTCCATAATCAAAGAAAATATTACTAAAAAGGAGGCATTTTTTGTCATGAAACATGAACATGGTAGTATTTCAATTAATACCGAAAATATTTTTCCAATAATTAAAAAATGGTTGTATTCTGAAAAGGATATTTTTATTCGTGAGCTGGTATCGAATTCATCAGACGCAATTAGCAAATTAAAAAAACTTTCAACAATTGGCGAAGCAGAAATAGAGGCGGATACTAAATTTCAAATTAAAGTTGTAGTTAATAAAAGCGAAAAGACCATTCAAGTAACTGATAATGGCATAGGTATGACAGCTGATGAAGTAAAAAAATATATTAATCAAATTGCCTTTTCAGGTGCAAAGGATTTCCTGGAGAAATATAAAGATAAGACAGATGAAAACCAAATAATTGGGCACTTTGGTTTAGGATTTTATTCTGCTTTTATGGTAGCTGAAAAAGTACAAATTGACACTCTTTCTTACCAAAAAGGTGAACAAGCAGTTAAATGGATAAGTAATGGTGATACTGAATTCGAAATGGATGAGTCTGACAGAAAAGAAGTAGGTACTACAATTACATTATTTATGGCAGAAGACAGTTTAGAATTTCTTGAAAAATTTAAGATGAGGGAAACTCTCAGAAAGTATTTTTCATTTTTGCCATATGAATTATATTTAGAAGATGCAAATGAAGAGCCTGTAGAAGATAAGAAAGATGATAAAAGTGATGAAGAAAAAAAAGAAGAACCAAAACCATTAAATGATATTCATCCTTTATGGCTTAAGAATCCAAAAGACTGTACTGATGAAGAGTATAAGGAATTTTATAAAAGTACTTTTATGGATTTCAATGAGCCACTTTTCTGGATTCATTTAAATATGGATTATCCAGTAAATTTAAAGGGGATTATTTATTTCCCTAAATTAAAACATGAATTTGAGACAATGGAAGGACAAATAAAATTATACTACAATCAGGTTTTTGTAGCTGATAATATAAAAGAGGTCATTCCAGAATTTTTAATGCTTCTAAAAGGTGTGTTGGATTGTCCGGATTTACCTTTGAATGTTTCTCGAAGTTTTCTACAAAATGAAGGATATGTTTCAAAAATATCCAACCACATAACTAAAAAGGTTGCAGACAAATTATCTTCCATTTTTAAAACTGATAGAGAGAATTACAATAAATACTGGGATGATATCAATCCATTTGTAAAATATGGATGCATCAGAGAAGAAAAATTCTTTGATAAAGTTAAAGATATTGTAATATATAAGACTATAAATGATGAATACTTAACATTAAAGGATTATTTAGAGAAAAATAAGGAAAAACATGAAAACAAAGTTTTTTATGTTAATGATGAAAAACAGCAGGCACAATATATTAAGATGTTTAAAGAGAATAACATGGAGGCAGTAAAGCTTACAACAATGATAGATAATCATTTTATTAGTCATATCGAAAGTAAAGAGCCTGATATTAAATTCTCTAGAGTTGATTCAGATATTTCTGAAAGCATGAAGGAAAATGAAACTGTTGAAGATGAAAAGGCTACAAAGGAAATGGCTGAAAAATTAGAAAAAATATTTAAAGAAGCTCTAACTGATGATAAATTAAAGTTACAAGTAGAAA
>CAYYEC010000540.1:0-2771 GCA_964470745.1 uncultured Eubacteriales bacterium
AAATAGTACTATTCTAGATGATTTTTCAAACATGTTTGATGGTGAAAAGCTTGATATTTTTAAACTTATTATATTCGATTCCAACCTCACTGAGAATATGGGAATAATTAGTACAACGATGACTAAAAGTGATTTTCAAAGGTATTTAAAAGAATAATACTATATATATGTTACTTATTTCTTCAAAGTAATGTCTTTAATTCAACATATATAATTTAACAAAACACTGGATTTTTATTTAAAAAAGTTGCATAATAATAAAGAGAAATTCGTTTTCAACCAAATTAGGGATTGTAAAATATTAAACGGCTCTATAAATTTCGTCTTTCGTAAGCATTTGTCGCTCATTACGTGGTGAAAAAGAGTACCCCAATATTTTACGACATCTTAATAGGGTTTATATAAAAGCTTTCAAGGGGGTTTACTCGTAATGACTGATAAAATAAGAATTGAGAAAGTAAAAGAACCAAAGAAGAAACCTGATCCAAATAATCTTGCATTTGGAGTTAATTTTACAGATCATATGTTTATTATGGACTATGAAGAAGGTAAAGGATGGTTCGATCCTAGAATAGTGCCTTATGCTCCACTTGAACTAGATCCTGCAACAATGACTTTACATTATGGTCAGGCAATTTTTGAAGGCCTTAAGGCATATAAAACTGAGGATAATGAAATTCTACTTTTTAGACCTAGCAAAAACATGGAAAGAGTTAATATATCTAATGAAAGACTTTGTATCCCTAAAATAGATGTGGATTTTTGTGTTGAAGCGATAAAAACAACAGTAGATTTAGAAAAAGATTGGATTCCTGACGTTGAAGGAACATCACTATATGTTAGACCTTTTATTATTGCGACAGATCCATTCTTAGGTGTACGTCCTTCAAAAACATATAAATTTATAATAATCATGTGTCCTGTAGGTGCTTACTACACTGAAGGAATTAATCCTGTAAAAATATATATAGAAACTAAATATGTTCGTGCTGTTAAAGGTGGAGTAGGATTTGCTAAAACTGTAGGAAACTATGCTGCAAGTCTAAAGGCTCAGATGGAAGCAAAAGAAAAAGGATATACTCAGGTATTATGGCTTGATGGTGTTGAAAGAAAATACATTGAGGAAGTTGGAACAATGAACGTATTCTTTAAGATAAACGGAGAAGTAGTTACTCCTTCTTTAGAAGGAAGCATCCTATCTGGAATTACAAGAGATTCTACTATACAGCTTCTAAAGTCTTGGGGAGTAAACGTAGTTGAAAGAAAAATTACTATCCAAGAATTATATGATGCTCATGCAGCCGGCATTTTGGAAGAATCCTTCGGTACAGGTACAGCAGCAGTTATTTCTCCTATAGGTGAATTTAACTGGAATGGTAATATCATCAAAGTAAATGATGGAAAAACCGGTGAATTATCCAGCAGAATATACGATACTATAACTGGAATTCAAAGTGGAAGTATTGAAGATACAATGAATTGGACAGTTAAGATATAAGGAATTAAGAGTTGAGAACCAATAATTTAGAAAATAAGACTTGAGGACATTCCCTCTGAATAGTATTTCCCTAACTCAGAGGGTGTGTCCCCATGTGGCATTTTCGTGAAGCTTGACACTAAATTAAATTTTTGTGACTGTCTCATTTTGTATAGGTTATCCCTGCTTCTCAGCTTTCAGCTGTGTCCTTAAGTGCTATTTTCTCGATCTGGTCCAAAACTTCTTCTTTTCCTTGATTTTTTGTTGCTGAAAATGGAACTACTACTGTATCTTCACCTAGATCAAGGACTTTTCTTATTTCATTTAAACTAGGCTTTATCTGGGAACGGGAAATCTTATCGCTTTTTGTTGCTATAACAATACAAGGCAATCCCTCTTTTTTTATCCATTCGTGCATCATAATATCATCATTAGTGGGTTTATGCCTTATATCAATAAGTGAAATTATCAATTTAATATTCTTACTATTTCTAAAATATGTTTCAACGAACTGTCCCCATGCTTTTTGATCTTCTTTTGACGCCTTTGCATAGCCATATCCGGGCAAATCCACAAAATATAATAAATCATCAACATTGAAGAAGTTAATAACTCTCGTTTTTCCTGGCGTTCCCCCTACCCTTGCAAGATTTCTTCTATTTAAAAGTGAATTAATAATAGAAGATTTTCCTACATTTGATCTTCCGACAAAAGTTACCTCAGGTAAATTGTTAGTTGGGTATTGCCCTTGTTTGACTGCTGTTATTTCATGTTTTGAGTTCTTAATAATCAATTTTCTATCTCCCAATTCATATTATATATTATAATAAACATTATAATATATAATAATGCAAAAACAAAATATTTTTTAAGTTATATAGATACGGCAAAGTTAAGCATAAAATTCCATTCCACTGCTATATTTTTTGTTTAAAACTCTATATTTCTTGGTATATAAATATATATTACATACAACGGAGGGGTCAATATGAAAACAATAGATTTATTGGTTACAAGTCTAGATATTACTGAGGATGAATATATCTATAAAGGTTCATTTATTTTAAAATCAGAAGAAAAAAGCTTAAAAATTGATTTAGCTGAAGCTGAAAACAATGAGACTCTAAATAAAATAAAAGCTTTTTTTGATCTCGAAGAATCTACAGAAACAATTAAGGAATTTTTAATGAATGAAGTTATTACGAAGTCACAAATTAGTTCTAGAAACTCTGAAGGCAAAGACTATGAAGAAAATTTAGGAAAAGTCGCTAATTCTTTAGATATAGCATAGAAT
>CAYYEC010000541.1:0-2739 GCA_964470745.1 uncultured Eubacteriales bacterium
GATGTAGCCTGTAATGGTATTGAGGCCATTGAGCATCATTATAAGAAGACGTATGATGTTATACTTATGGATATTCAAATGCCTAAAATGGATGGTATGGAAGCAACAAGGCTTATAAGAGAAAGGGAGGGAACAAAAAAACATACACCGGTTATTGCCTTGACTGCCTATGCACTTCAGGGTGACAGGGAGAAATTTTTGTCTGCCGGAATGGATGAATACATGTCAAAACCCTTCACCATGGATGAATTATTTCATGTGATTGACAAGGTAGTGGCACAGAAGGACAGCCGGAATTTTACAGTAGAAGGAATAAGAATTGCTGATAATGGGGATGTTGTATTTGTAGAAGGCAGGGATGTAAAGATTAATGAAAGCAGAAAACCGGTTCTTTTGGAAATAGCTGATTGTATCAGGGAACTTATCAACGCGTTAACAGGCAGTGATCTGGTAATAATTGAAAGCATAGCCCACAAGATAAAAAATCAGTTTATACAGATTGATTCTGATGAATTAAAAAACTTAGCGTTTAAGATTGAGTTAGCTGCAAGACGTGGCAGTTTAAAGGAAGTTATAGAATATTCAATTCAATTGGAACGTGAATTTGAAAGATTATATTGAGACAGGAGGTATTATTCATGAAGATATTAGTTGCCGAGGATGATTTAGCCAGCAGGAAGTTTTTGCAGAAGCTTCTTTCCGGGTATGGAGAATGTGATGTAGTAGTAGATGGATTGGAGGCACTGGATGCTTTTCTTATATCTATTAAAAGCCATCAACCTTATGATCTTATATGCCTGGATATCATGATGCCAAAAGTTGATGGTGTTAAGGTATTAAAGGCAATTCGTGATTTGGAGGTACAGAATGGTGTTTCTGCAGAAGGTAGGGTAAAAATCATTATGACTACGGCATTATCCGAAGTAGAATATGTGCAAAAAGCTTTTGAGATTGGCTGCGAGGCATATGCAGCAAAACCAATTGATACAAAGAAATTAGTTGAAGTGATGAAAAATCTTGAATTGATATAGAAAAGAAATCAAGGGGTGCTAAAATCATGGGTATGGAAAGATGGGTGGGAATTTTTTTATATATTCTCTTTCACCATGATTTGAGTATACCTTGATTTCGACTAACTTGTTCTTAAATTGCAAAGGAGGCACGTATTTTACATGTGTGTATTGGCCTGCTGATGTTTCGTACAGACGAGACCTTAAGTAATGTGCCGGTGCGTGCAGACAAGGCGCTTTATACTGTAAAACAGACAGGACGCAACAAGGTGGTTGCTGCTGAAAGTAATTCGATATTTTCTTCACTTTAAGGGGCAATAAAAGTCTCCTGATTCATACAGGAAAAAACTCCGCGGGTAGAAAAGCACTCACAACGCTATTGTGCAAGTGTTAATGTACTGGAAACTACTGATTTTTATAAGCTTTGTAAGTAAATTTGAGTTATTGCATTATTAGGCTTTATATTTAATTCAGATTTAAGTATTTTTCTTAAATTTTCGTAGTGTGAAATAACTCTAGTACGATTTCCCATAAAATGGTATAGTTTTATTAGCAGCTCATGCATTTGCTCATCTAACGGATAAATATCTATAGTTTTTTTCAATACTACTTCTGCATTTAAATATTGGGCATTTTCAAAATAAAAGTAAGCTAATTTTTTTGTCAGTTTTAAATATAATTCTGATAAGTTTTCACTACTCATAATACTCCAAACATAATCTTTTTCTTCAAAAAGATGTCCTTCATATAAGGAAAAGAACTTATCAAATTTTTTCACATTATTAGCGTTAATTTCTTCATTTTGAGCTGCAAATTTTTCAAATGCAGCAGCATCGCAAGAATAGTCTTTAAAATCAAGTTTATAGCAGCCTTTTTCGTTTAAAATAGTTATAGGAATATCATATTTATTTAAGGTTGACTTCATTCTATAAATGGTATTATATAAGTTGTGTTCTGCTCTTTTCTCATCCCGATCAGGCCAAAGAATTTCACATAGTTTCCATTTATTAATGCTTATACCTATATTAACAATAAAATAGGCAAAAAGCTCCTCTGTCTTAGTTGTAGGCCACCTTACAATAGTTGTACTATTTACCGCAGAAACTTCAAATTTCCCCAAACACGAGATTTTATATTTATAAGAAGTATCTGAATAATTATTAGGATAAACTTTTTTTAATAATTTGTTAACTACTCTGTTGACTTCATCTTCAGTTATGGGTTTCAAAATATAATCAACAGCATTAACCCTAAAAGCATCAACTGCATACTCGCTGTATGCTGTTGAAAAAATAATTTTAATATTTTCCTCCAATGAATGTATTTTTTTTGCCAGCTCAATACCTGTGATTCCGGGTAATTCAACATCTAAAAATACAACGGAAGGTTTTAATTTGATAATATTATCCAAAGCCTCTGTAGGATGGGTATATCCGGCTATAACATTTATATTTTTATTCTTATTAATTGTTATTTTCATTAAGTTTAAAATTGCTATCTCATCTTCGACAACTATGGCAGTCAGCATTTAATCTCTCCTCTGTAATTATTATAAATTTTAGGCAGCGTTATTGCAATATTAGTTCCTGTATTATTTTTTTTCTTATTAACCAGGAAGGAGCCGCCATCTTTTAATATTCTTTTATTTACATTTGATAATCCAACGCCTTTACTTGTAGAGCTGGAGGTGTGCAAATTATGTATTATATTGTCAGAGATTCCTATACCG
>CAYYEC010000542.1:0-2726 GCA_964470745.1 uncultured Eubacteriales bacterium
CAATTACACTAATTCCCATTATAAAAAAAGCGAGAGTACTAAGCATAAATGGTGCCCCTACTATTGCTCCGATCCCAATATCATCAAGTTTTTTGATATTATTAGAAAAAACTATAGAAACTATTGGGACTAGTGTTTCAGGTAAACACGTTCCTACAGCTGAAAGTATACTTCCGACTACCCCATCTCCAAGCTTAAATCTATGTCCCACCCACTCAACACCATTTGTAAACAACTCACAGCTAAGTAGAATAATTACTAAGCTTATGGTAAGAATTAAAAAATGTATATACAAGCTTTCATCTCTTTCATATATTAATTATACTAAATATTAATATTCAGGGTGAGGTAAAATATTTCTTTATCTTTTTTGCGTAGGATGTTATATTTAACAGCTTTTCAGCATAAATAAATATGAAACTAAAAGGGATATTCAACAGGAGTAAATTTTTTTCTTTCTAGAGTTTAACATAACCAATATATTCCAATGATTTTATACTATCGGATATGTTGAAACACTCTGGGAAAATAACCTACTCCAACGATCAACAACCCAGCCTTCGATTATACTTGCTTGCGGATATTCAATAAACTCAAATTTTCCATTATTTAGTGCTTGTATTCTAAGTAAGTTTGTTTCAGTGTTAAATTCTCTTATAATGCCAAAAATCCATTTACCATGCCATGTTTTCATTAAAACCCATTGGTTTATATAATCATTCCAGTTAAGAGCTTCCCAGGTTGCACCTGTAGTGAATTGAGACCAGCTAGCAACAGACCAGGCTTCTATAATACTAGCTTGTGGTACTTGAATATACCTGAAGTCATCATGAGGTTTTTGTAAAGACATGATTTTCATATTACCTGTAGTAGTATTATACTCTGTCAATTTACCAAAAATCCACTGATTATTAGAATTTTTAAATAGGACCCATTTATTTACGTACATACCCCAATCAATCCTATTATTCATGTAAGGCCTGTAATAAAAGGGTTGAGCTATTGGAAAAAACATTTTTTATCCTTCTTTCTATATGTTTGTATACTATAAATATGCTAATTTGATATAAATGGTGAATGTTATGTAAACTAAAATTGCAAATACATCATTTATTGTCATTAATAATAGAGAGAATATTAAAAGCCTTAGGCTTCCCTAAGGCTATAGCATAGAAAATCAATATTATAAAGGAGGAACAAAATGAAAAATTATTTTGTCTTATATAAAGAATACATCTAAATTGTTAATATTATAATAATAAATTATGAACTTTTTGTTAATTATCCATAAAATATTTTAAAAAAGATACACATCTGTTAATCTTTTGAAAGTTTTATCTATATTTTTTACAATAAACATCTTACATTTCTTATTTAGATATTGCAAAATAATATACATCTGTATATATGTTTCTTATTTCTTCCATGTAATGTCTTTATTTCAATATATTATCATTAACGTTGTTATATCAATAATTTTTTATTGAAAACCTCAATATAGTGCAGATTTAAATAGTTTTAGGGTAAAAATAAATATAGAAAAATACTTAGGAGGCTTGTCATGGATATAAATTACGAAATAAGAACACACAAGAATTTATCTGAAGCTGTAGACGTTTTAAAATTTCAATTGAGTCAAGTAAGTTTTGGAGTATTATGGGAGTTGAATTTTAAAGAAAAACTAAAGGACAAAGGCTTGGATTTTGATAATAACTTTATAATTCTTGAAGTCTGCAACCCTAGAAAAGCCAAACAGGTTTTAGACATTCATATAGAAGCTGGATATTTTTTACCTTGTAAAGTTGTTGTCTACGAAAAAGAGGATTCAGTTTATATGGGAATGCTTAAACCAACTATATTAATTAATCTGGTGGAAAAAGAAGACTTAACTGCTATTGCAAAGGAAGTAGAAGCAGAACTAAAAAAAGCTATTGATTTGGCTGCTGAATAATTTTCAAGTACTTTAAAATGCATGAATGTTGGCTATTCAATAGGGGATTACTGTTTCTCTTTTGAAAAACATTTTGCCAAATAAAAAATGGTGGGCGATACAGGATTCGAACCTGTGACTTCCACCACGTCAAGATGACACTCTAGCCAGCTGAGTTAATCGCCCACATGCATTTTTATAATAGCACAAACTTTTTTTTTATTCAATAAAAAAATAATATTTCTTTTTATTTATAAAATAATTTAAGAAAAAGAAATATAAAAAGTGGAAGTTGATGACTTCCACTTTTTTATAAGTAATATTCTATTATTAATGGTGATAATAGAATATTACTTATAAAAAATTTTATTGGCTGGTCATCATTTTCTTTATTTCCTGCTGGAGTTGCGTTATCTGCTGCATCTTACCATCTCGCATTTGTGTAAACATTTGCCTCAATTCCGGGCTTTGTATCTCCATCATATATTTATTGTACATAGTCTGGTTCATCATTTCGGTATGAAGCATATCATTTAGTCTGTTTAAATTATTCATGCTTGTACTCCTTTCTTTTAGCTTATTTTGTTTTCATTCATTTTTTGAGTCAGAGATTTATAGTTATTCCGTGCTGACATTTCCATCCCTTTTAAAAGATTTTGAATCTCTGGGTTTGTTATCTGCTGTGCTGTATCTGCATATTTTTGAGCTGTTAATTCCTCCATATAGAGCATTTCCTTCAAAGCATTATTGATAATTTCTTGTTTTATTTTTTCTTCAATATTATGAATTTGTTTCA
>CAYYEC010000543.1:0-2719 GCA_964470745.1 uncultured Eubacteriales bacterium
TGACTGCTCTAATTATGCTGGCTTCCCATATTTCATTAAAAAGCAGATTGCTTCGCAAATTTCTGGCAGGTAATCCTACTGTTATAATTGAAAATGGCAAGATGTTAAAAAATAATATGTCAAAATTAAATTATTCATATGATTCCCTCAATCAACAACTTCGCCAGGAAAAAATATTTGATATAAGTCAAGTTGAGTTTGCTATACTTGAACCTGATGGTAGACTAAGTGTACAGTTAAAGTCACAAAATCGTCCTTTAACACCTGAGGATTTAAATTTGTCTACTAAATACGAAGGCTTAGCTATCGAACTTATTTTGGAAGGAAAAATTATTGAGGAAAATTTAAAGCATATAAATTTAAATAAGCAATGGTTATATGAGGAACTTAATAAAAAAGGAATTAAAGAAATAAAGGAGGTAGCCTTCGCTTCTATAGCAACAAATGGTAATCTATATATTGATAAATATTAAAGTAATGCATATTAAAAATATACTGTTATTTAGTTATCTAGAGAACTATAAGCCGATGGAGTAACTCCTAGAACTCTTTTAAATGCTCTCCTAAAGGAATTAGTATTGCTATAGCCTGATTTCTTCGCAACTTCATCAATGAACATATTATTTTGAGATAATAGTTTACAGGCCAATTGTATTCTCAAGCTTTCCAGATGGTTACTAAAAGTTTCACCTGTTTGTTCTTTGAAAAATTGAGAAAAATACGATTCTGAAAGATTAAAATTTGATGCTACCATACTAACGCTTATATCACAGTCTGTATAGCTATTTTTAATATACTCAAGAATTCTCTCTATTAATTGGGTATTATGACTTTTTCTACTGGAAGTAATTTCGTCACAAATACTAATATAAGCGTTCTTTAACCACATAAAAAACTTATCCGGGTCTTGTTTGATTTTGAGAGAGTGACTCAAAATAGAGGAATCTATATTTAAATGCATATCTTCCAGTAATTTAAATATAGTGGCTTGCATATCACTTAGCAGTAATCCTTGAATTGCATTGGAAATATGCTTTATATGAAAATTTTCCTCGTAGATTTTATTTAATGCACTTTCAATATCAACTATACTGCCGGATTTTGCATAATTTATCAGTTTTTGCTCCAGGTCACTTGGATAATAATAGCTTAAAAGCTTTGTAGGCAGATTTGAATACCATATAATGGAATTATTGCTGGATTTAAAATTTTCATAGGAGCTTAGGGCCTGCTTTGCTTCCCAGAAGGAATAATGTACATCAAATAAATCTTCGCAAATATTTCCTATACCGAAAATCGGAGAAATACGAAAATGTAACAGAATATCATTTTTTACGCTCTCAATTATATTATTTGCTATTTTAATACAACCTTCTTTTGAAATTGTTTTAAAATTAAGAAAAAGAGCCATTTCGTTTTCATTTAGTATATGTAGATAACAGGAATCATCTGCAATTTTGTATAGAGTATCTTCAATAACTACTCTTAGTACACCTAACTCGTCTAAAATATTACGGTTTATCAGATTGTCGCTTGGATTGATTTTAAGGGCGGCTATGGCATATTTTTTACCTCTAAAATCAATACCTACATGAGATAAAAGGGATTCCATTTTTTGACGGCTATCAAATTCACCTTTTATCAGCCTGTCTATAAAGATGGTTTTTAAAGTAGCTTCTTGTCTTTGAATCGAAGCTTGCATCAGTTTAGTATTATTAATAAGACTGGATATACTTCCTTGTAAAAAATCAAATTCATTGGTCTTGATTTTTGAGTTTAACTTATTTGTATCATTTCCAAAAAAATCTTTTAGTGTTGCAAAAATATCTTTAAAGGGCTTGGTATTACGGTAAGCAAGTAGATAAGACAGTAGAAAACCAAGAATTAAAGAAATAGCTGCTACTAATAAAGCAATTTGTTTAATATGTGAAACTTTACCCATAACAGCTTTTAATGGCAGTACTGCTGTATATGTCCAATCATTATAAAGTGAATGGGTATACACATAGAGCATTTTTTCTCCTGAAATGATAGTAAGCCCATATCCTTCTGAAGAGTTGTTGCCCTTATTAAGCTGTAGAATATCATGGTTATTATCTGCAAAACCTGAAATAAATCTATCATCTCTGTCTGTTATATAGACCCAACCATTGGAATTTGAATTAACAGCTTTTAGCATTTTATTTATTTCATCTGAATTTATTAAACAGGCTATTACTCCCTCTGGCTGACTTTTCCCTTCACGTAAAGGAATAGATAATAAATAAGTTATTGTTGAAGCTTCTACACCATCAATTTTTACTTTTTGAGAAGGTATAATTTTTTTAACATGATATTGATTTAAAAACAACTCATACCAATCTGAGTAATCCATTCCGCCATAGTTTAGATAATCATCATAAAAACCTTTAAAATCAAAATATGTTTTTGTACCGGAAAATATACTTTCACTGCAATTTAAAAATACATAAAATGAACTACTGATAGAGTTATTGGTAGAAAGTTTATTGTTTAAATCTTTGGAATAATCCCAAAACCAGTACATATCAGAAGAAGCTTTAGCAGGCTTGTCATAGTACAATAATCGATTAAGTTTAGAATCAAGTGCAGTAACTATAATTTTTTCATCAAGATTCTTGAAATATTTGTCAATACTATCACGAACATGTCTTAGCATAAACAATTTAGAATCAATAGCATTACGTTCAATAACGTTAAC
>CAYYEC010000544.1:0-2711 GCA_964470745.1 uncultured Eubacteriales bacterium
AAACGGAAGAAAGCTTAGAAAAAATTCTGAAGCTGCTTAAAGGTCCATCTTCCAGTAAAATGAAAGAAGAAGAAATGAATTTGGAATTAAATTCAAAAAAACAAGAAGGAAATGCTTCAGATAAAAAGCAAGATGATAAACAAAGCAAGAGTGATGATTCTAAGCAATCTGAAGAAGATTCAAAAAGTAAATCATCTGAAAAGAAAGATGATACACAAGGGAATGAAGAGAAAAATAAAAAAAGCAGTGAATCAAATATTTCAAAAGAAGAAGCTGCATGGGAAAGTATTAATCCGTTAATAAATACACTCCACTACCAATGTAATGAGTTAGTACCTAAAGTTGCAAAAGCAGGTGCAAACCAGACTTTGTTAGCTAATTTTAACAACTCCCTAAATGCTTTAACTAATACTATTATTGAAAAAAATAAAAATAAGACCATGCTTGCAGCTAATGAACTATATGGCTATTTACCAGATTTCTATGCTCTGTACCCAAAACAAAGCTCTCCCGAGCTAAAAAGACTGCGTTATTTTGCAAGAAATGCAGTATTAAACTCATATGTGAGTATCTGGGATCAGGTTGATTTAGATATTAATAATTTAAAATCTACTTGGAATATTTTAAAAAATACACTTGATGAGGAGCAAATGGATGTCTCAAGAAAACTTGATTTTTCAATAGCTGAATTTGAAAATATTGCAAAAGAAAAAAACCAACCAGTTACTGACATTAAAGGCAGAATAGTCTTATCAAATATTGATGCCCTTGAAAAATCTGCAAAACAAGGTTCTAAAAGTGAAGGCTCTGAAGATAAAGAATCAAAAGATAAGGAGTCAAAAGATAAGGAATCCGAATAATGTTAATTCATGTTAATCTACTACTATGTATGTATTATTGGTTGTATTTAGGCACTCTATCCATACTCTGTAGAGTGTCTTTTTCTCTTCAATTTAAAATTTTGTAAATTTCCTAATAGTATTTAAGATATTACTTCTATATCAACCCATATACTTAAAACCTCTGCCAGCATTATTTTTTGTACTTTTAATTTATATTCCCGGTCATCAATCTTATATATTCTATTATCAACTACTTGGAATACTAAATTTACATCAATCTTTTTAACTTCACTCCCTATTAGCTGATTATATTTTTCCTTAATATGCTTTTCAAGCGTTATCCTTTCAATTTCATCATCATCTTCTTCTGAAATTATAAATACTTCAATATCTTTTAGAATAAATTTATTTTTGTTTATAGATTCCTCCAACTTTTTCAATTTTATGTCTTTATCTTCTATGACGCTTTCCAGATATTTTATTTCCTTTAAATATTGTTCTAGTCTATAACTTACCAATATATCAAGTGCAACGATACCAGCCACAAAACCACATATTATTCCAGTAATCAAGAATAGACTAAGACTAATCCTTATATTCTTTCCCTTTACCATAATTGACCACACTTTTGAATAAGCTTAATAAAACTACAACCCACATTTGCCCCAAGGAGAGCTATAAGTATAAAGACAACCTGTTTAATAATTAGCTTGACTTCTCCCTTTAAGATTCCCTTTTCAATTATTTCAAATGAATTAAATGTTCCGCCTAAAGCTATGGCTACAGCCCATATTTTCACAGAATCAGCTATATTGAACATACTCTTAAGTGGCGGGTCATTGTTAAAAATAGCAGCAATTCCAGCAAATACACTTGCCCCCACTATTACTCCAAAGGATATTAAAAAATTATATATTAAATTTCCAATAAATGATGACATTACTATCCTCTTTTAACTCTTATTATATTTTATATTTATTCAAAGTTTTACTTATAAATATCAAAATGTATTAACAATTCAACTATAATAATATATAATTAAAAATAAAAGTTTATTACATACTATATATAACGCACAAAAAAGATTTTGCATTCTATATTTGTGCGCTTATATTACCTCAAACTCTTATGGCAAAAATCCACTTATTCATATATAAATTCATTTTTGCGATTTATATAGAGGTGAGCAATGGAAAATATTATTTATATTTTTGGTCATAAAAATCCTGATACTTGCATATTTCAATTATCTTTCAGCAGATTTTTCCAGTGCCTGGCCAATATCATATATCAAGTCATCAGCATCTTCTATTCCAATTGAAAGTCTAATCATCTCTGGAGTAACTCCAGCAGATTTTTGATCTTCTTCTGATAATTGTTGATGAGTTGTGCTGGCAGGATGAATTACTAATGATTTTGCATCAGCAACATTTGCCAATAGTGAAAATATCTCAAGACTATCAATAAATTTCTTACCAGATTCCAATCCACCTTTAATACCAAATGTAAATATTGATCCAGTTCCCTTTGGAAAATATTTTTTGGCAAGTTCAAAGTATTTGCTGTCTTTCTCCGACGGATAGTTTACCCAACTAACATAAGAACTGTTTTTCAAAAATTCAACAATCTTTTTAGTATTAGATAAATGTCTTTCCATTCTTAGAGATAAGGTTTCTAGTCCTTGCAGTAATAAAAATGCATTAAATGGACTTATGGCAGCTCCTGTATCTCTCAATAAAGTTACTCTTGCTTTAATAATATAGGCTAACTCACCTAGTGCTTCAACATATTTAACACCATGATAGCTAGGGTCTGACTCTGTTAAGCCTGGAAATTTTCCGCTTCCAGCCCAATCAAATTTCCCAGAGT
>CAYYEC010000545.1:0-2660 GCA_964470745.1 uncultured Eubacteriales bacterium
CGGTTCTTCAGTCTCACAAAAACCATGTGAGACAGCAAGAACCGTCCCCATGTCTCGTTTCCTTTTTTGGCCTATTCTCTATCATCTTTTCAAATTATTCGCCATTCCAAGCATATCATCTGAGGTCTGTATTGCTTTTGAATTCAACTCATAAGCTCTTTGAGCAGCAATTAATTTAACCATTTCTTCAACAACCTGCACGTTAGAAGCTTCAAGATAGCTTTGCCTTAGTACGCTTCTCTCAGTTTGGTCTGCATCAGGTAAAGCCTCTCCTGATGCAGAATTTTCAAGATAAAAATTCCCACCTATACTTTCCAGACCCTGTACATTCGAAAACTGAACTAATCCTATTGTTTGACCTAGAGGTATTACTGTTCCATCTTCATCAGTATAGCTCATTTCTCCATAATCTGAAAAATTTATCTTATCAAAATCTATATCCATAAGTATTTCACTATCATTTTCATCCAAAACTGGGTATCCATCAGCAGTAGTAAGCATATTTCCGCTGTCTGTTACAGAAAGCTTAAATGATCCATCTCTTGTATACATTATTTTGTCTCCAGGACCTCTTACTTTGAAGAATGCATTCCCTTGAATCGCAAAATCCATTGTATTCTCAGTTTGTTCAAAGCTGCCAGTAGAAAAATTCTTAGCTGTCGAAGTAACGGCTGAGCCATGTCCAACTTGCAAATTCACAGGTTTCCCCTCTCCGTCCAACATATAAGCTCTTTCCATAGTTTGATACAACAAGTCCTTAAATTCAACCTTATCCTTTTTATATGAAACTGTGTTAACATTTGCTAAATTGTTTGAAATTACGTCTACATTAAATTGTTGTGATCTCATCCCAGAGCTAGCTGTCCACAAAGACCTCATCATAGCAAAATACCTCCTGTAATATTTTGATAAAGATTGAGCTGAGTTCTGGATTCTGGAGTCTAGCTTCTAAACGCTAGTTTAATGCTCCACCATCTCTTCACCTTCCCTCAACTCTCAACTGCTTTTACCTCACTGCCCCAACTTCATTTACTACTTTTTCAAGCGTACCATCTTGGGCCTGAAGTACTTTTTGATTTGCTTCATAAGCCCTCATTACAGTAATCATATCGACCATTTCACTAACTATATTAACATTTGATTGCTCTAAAAATCCTTGTTTGACCTTTCCGGAAAATGGCTGTTCTTGGGTTTCATCTGTAGTCTCAAGAAGATTTAAACCATATTTTCTTAAAGTTTTAGTATCTGTAAATTCCTTAATAAGTATCCTATCAACAATTGTATCGTCCTCAATTATAAGGCCATCAGCTTCAACGCTAAATTTATCACTATACAATGTTATGGGACCATTTTCACCCATTACCAAATTGCCATCCTTTGTTACAAGCTGGTTATTTGCATCTCGAGTAAAAGAACCATCTCTTGTATAATATTCTTTTAAATTGCCATCCTTATTAGGAACACCTACAGTAAAAAAAGATTTATTACTTTCTTGAAAAGCCAGATCATACTGATTTTCAGTATTCTCAAGATTACCTTGACTAAAGTATGTAAATACTTCTCCTACATCATTGCTCAATTCCATTGTCCCAACTTCACCAGTAGGATTTAGATTACTTCTTGTATCGTAAATACGCTTTGTTAACAATGATGGAAAACTTTCAAATACAACAGTATCCTTTTTAAATGCATTTGTATTGACATTAGCTAAATTGTTAGAAATCACGTCCATTTTTTTATTGCTGGCAAGCATACTCCAACCTGATGTATATAATCCTCTAATCATGATAATCTCCTGTTTATATGTTGCATATTTCTTCCATGTAATGCCTTTTATGCAACATATATAATAATTCTTTTAACACTTATTTAATATATCGGCAGATTAAAATTTTTTCTTAGTAAAAAAATTATTGACAATCAAATAAATATATTGTAACATTTGTATCGTTATATTTATATATCCATATATTAATATATATAGTTTTAATAATATTCAAATTCTTGGAAGGAGACATTTCAATGAACAACAAAAGTGCGCAAAAAATAACAACTACAAAGAAAAAACAAACCTCTTTATTAGTTAGCTGGACCTGGTCTCTAATAATCGGATTTTTTATTTTATCAATTCTCGATATAAGATTCGCATTACTAGGACTAGTATGTATGATACTCCCAATTACAATTGCCTTGTTAGGTAAAGGTAGAAAACATTGCTCTCATTTTTGCCCAAGAGGATCATTTTTGGGTAGAATCATATCTTTAATCTCTGTTAATGGAAAAATGCCCCGATTTATGACTAGTAAAATCTTCAAAAACATCATACTTATATTCATGTTTACCATGTTTGGATTTAATTTATATAAAGCAGGATTTGATCATTTAAAAATCGCTTCAGTTATATTTAAAATGATGTCAGCATCATTTTCTGTGAGTATATTAATGGGGATAGTTTTTCAACCTAGAAGCTGGTGTAAAATATGTCCAATGGGCAACGCAGCAGGCATAATAAAAGACATACAAACATCTAATCTGAAAAAAAGCAATGGTATAATAACCAATTAGTTATGTCAAACTACAATGAACAATACTTCAATTCGTAATTTGTAAATATTGCGAAATAAGTGCCAAATTCCCGTTTCGGAATCAAGGGGACAGTT
>CAYYEC010000546.1:0-2656 GCA_964470745.1 uncultured Eubacteriales bacterium
ACCTTCCTCAGTACAATTTGGAAATCACGCATATTTAAAACTGAAAATAGATAAAGCTCCCACTGCCAAAAACACCAAAAAGTAAAATACTAATAATGGTTAATGAATAAATAATTAAATCCATTTTCAATACATTAAATTCTCCAAAAAATCTTTCCTGTATTCTAAATTCATGTAATGCATCACTTATTAAAACGACCATTATCATGAAAAATGTTATTAAAAAAAATGTAGTAGAAGCATGATGAGACAAATGAAATCCATCAAATTCATATAAAATTGTACGAAATATATCAATCGCTTGCTTTGTATTGTCTGCCCTGACAAAAACCATAGATAAAGTAAATAAAATGAAGGTAAACATGAAGAAAGTTATTTTATATAATGGTTTTCCCACAATGTTAAATCTATTTATATAATCTGTCCTTTTCTTTCTAGTCGCTGCTTCAATACTTAGGAATAATCCCTGCATTAAACCCCAGATCACAAAAGTAAAGGCTGCTCCATGCCATATTCCACTAATAAGAAATGTAATTATAAGGGCAATCACTATACCATTCATTTTATACTTACGAAGAGCATAAGAAAAGGGTGTATATATGTAATCTTTAAGCCATGAGATTAGTGAAATATGCCATCGTCTCCAGAACTCTGACATTGAAGTGGCAAAGAAAGTCCTGTTAAAATTATCCATAACTTTTAATCCAAGTATTTTTGCAGTCCCTATTGCTATGAGTGAGTAACCACCTAAATCAACATAAATCTGAATTGGATATAAAACAGATGCAAGTAAAAGTGTAATACCGTTATGTTGCTCAATATCGCTGAATATAGGATCAATATAAAAACCTATCCTGTCTGCTACCACAAGTTTCATAAAATAACCCCATATCATCATTTTAAGACCTTTTATTACTGCCTCATTGCTTAGTTTACATGGCATATTAAATTGAGGTATCATATTTTTTGCACGTTCAATAGGACCGGATAAAATAAGTGGAAAGAAAGAAACAAATAAAGCAACCATACCTGGATTTTTTTCCACTTCTATTTCTTCATTGTAAACATCAACCGTATATCCAATAGCCATAAAAGTATAAAATGATATACCAATTGGTAAAAACAATTGAATAGATGGTAGTGGCCAATTAAGGTTATGATCTTGCATAAGTAAGATTAAGGTATTATTGATTTGGGTAAAATATTTAAAGAATAAAAGTGGTAGCAATACCATGATAATATTGGTGATCATTAGCATTTTTTTTCTTTTCTCATTCTTAACGTACGCAATTAAACGGGTAGTTATATAGGTTGTTGTAGTGATCCCTGCAAGTAATACAGCATATATTGGATTTATATTAATGTAGAAAAAATAACTTTCCAACAGTAAAGTCAGCCAACGGTATCTGGCAGGTGTTAGCCAATATAGAAGTGCAGCTAAAGGAAATATAATCAGGAAGTTGAAAGAGGTAAAAATCATTTCTTATGCAAAATATAGCTAGAACTTTGATATAATTATCGCAACCATGTCTCCTATATTTCTCATCTGTTTTAGGTCTTTGAGTTTAAACTTAATGGAAAATCGTTCTTCAATTTCTGTGATAAGAAGCATATGGCTGAGTGAATCCCATTTATCAATATCATTAGCCGTTAAATTATTGTATAGAATAATGGAATTATCATTAAAGAAATCTCTGAAAATACTTGTCAGTTTATCAAATACTTCGTTTTGCTGCATTTTATGATTTTTAATTAGTAAGTAATCGTTGCATTAATATTTTTTCTTCTGACGGTAAAAATTTTAATATATCCTTGTTCGAAGCTTCTTTAATATAAGCTATAGTAAAATTTGCCTTTTCATAGGCTTTAATTGCCGGTATATTATTACTAAATACCTGTACATATGCCATTTTAATATCTTGATATGATTTTTGAAGATGTTCTATTTTTTCCCCAATTAATAAATTTACCAGGTTGTTACCCCTGAATTTTTCAGCCACATAAACAACACCTATTTGTATACTGTCTATTTTGTGTTCTATATTAAGCTCACTTACTATCTCATTTACAGCCATTGCTTTCTTTATGCATTTTCTGGGGAGTATGAATTTTAAAAGGTTTCCTTTTATTAACGCAGAAGGAATCCCTTCTGCACCCTCAACCCATGCACCGATAGCTGCTGCTATTTCATTATTACTAACTGCTAGCAAATAGCTCGAAACAGATAGCTCACAACCATCTTCACCTTCTGCAAATATATCTGCGATGTATTTCCTTGCTTTCTCCTCTGTAAGTCCAAAAACAGTAGTGTAAGATAATGTTGTGGTGCCACTCTTCTCTGCTTCAATAATCGTATCTACCAGGAATGGAATATCTTTATTTGTCGCACTTCTAAAGTTAAATTCTTCCATAAATCTTAAAAATGCACATTTATTTTTTTCTTAAGTTTTATCCTGTCAACTTTACCATTTTTATTTACGGGGAATACCTGTTCCACCAGAATTTTAACAGGTATCATATATTTAGGTAATTTTTCTTCCAGATAATTTAGCAACTTTTTTTTCTCTCTAAAATAACCTTCGATTAATAAAACCAATTCCGTATTCCCTGTTTTATTTGTAACTGGTAATATTAGTACATTTTGACCATTCAGATA
>CAYYEC010000547.1:0-2633 GCA_964470745.1 uncultured Eubacteriales bacterium
TTCTATATTTTAATTTAACTTACGCGAAATCTACACCTATAAAACTCATTAAACGAACAAATATCAATATTAATTTGATGTAGAATCATTTGTGCGTTTAATATATTCTTCTCGAAAAGTTTGTTTTTGGGCAAACTTTTTGAGAAGAATAGTTCCGCTGTTTATCGCAGTGCATTCTTCATGTGTTTGCAGCTATTCGCTGCAATATGTGTAATTATAGCAATTATATTTATTTTATTCAACATTCAAAATATAAATCTTTCCATGCATTTTTGTTTTTTTATATGGCAATAATACTTATGAAATAAAAATAAAAACTTTATTATTTTTATTTTGAGCAAAATAAGTACATTATAATGTGAATTGCTCAAAATAATATTTAAGAAAAGGAGCTGTCAATATGAATAGAACACCCTTGGATAGACTAGCATTAATAATTCTTATTATTGGCGGTCTGAATTGGCTGTCAATTGGCTTATTCAAATTTGATGTAGTCGCGTCCATATTCGGAGGTAATACCACTTTTGTAAGTAGAACGGTATATACTTTGGTGGGTCTTTCTGCTATATATAGTGTTAGTTTATTGTTTAGAGAAAGCGCCCCAGTTAGAGATTAATCTAACTCTAAAAATTGGTTTAAAGGATTTAGATCTAAAATCCTTTAAACCAATTTTATATATTTTTTTCAATCCTTTAAATCAGACTTTAATACTATTTCAATCTTATATTCAGGAGTTATTTCAATTGAAAATTCTTCTATACAAATTCCAAATTTTCTTATAATGTCATCTATTTCATTCTGCATTCTATACTTTAATACATCCGCAACCAAATTATACATAATGATCCCCCCCAGACATATAATGTATTATACATCATTTGTTTCCATATGTTAATTTGTTTGGGAAATATTACTATTTAAAACCTTTCTTATGGAAATAGAGCCCTCTATTATATAGATTTGGCATAAATGATTCAACATTTTAATTTAACTTACGCGAAATCTATACCTATAAAACTCATTAAACACACAAATATCATCATTAATCTAATGTAGAATCATTTGTGCGTTTAATATAATGAAAAGCATTTATTTGAGGTATTGAAATGGATTTTATATATATACTTATAATAATCTTCGTGATCTTACTGCTTATATTTTTTATACCCGAAAGCCTGGGTTATTGCATATGCTGTAAAAAGATAAAGCTTGCAGCCTATATGAAAATATCTCGAACCAAAAGGTATTTTGGCCTTATTCTTCCTATAAATACTTACATCTGCAAGTCATGTTCTAAAAAATACAGCATCCAAAATTTTAAAGATTTTGAAATACTTGAACGGGTAAGGAGAAACATCAAATTATAGCTAATCTTATTTTACTCTTTCTATTACAATATCAATTCTTCTGTTTTTTTGTCTTCCTTCTGGTGTATCATTCGATGCAATAGGCTTAAATTCTGCATTTCCAGTAGGGGTAAGTATATTAGGATCTAATTCGACCTTATCAATTAAAAATTTAGTTACATTTGTAGATCTTTTTGTGGAAAGCTCCCAATTACTAGGAAACTGTAATGTATTAATTGGAATATTATCAGTATGTCCTTGAATCAATATTTCATGCTCTAAAGATTTTAATAACTCCCCCATTTTTAATAATATATCCTGGCCACTTTTTTTCATATCTGCACTTCCAGAGTCAAATAAAACCCTGGAATCAAATCTTATTATCACAACATCCTTTTCTTCTATAACAGTAACAAAATTATCTATTCCCAGCTCCTGTACAGCTTTCTCAAGGTCTTCCTTTGCTTTTTCAAGCTTTTTGCTCTTTATTTCTTTTGCAGCATCTATAATAAATTCCTCTGACCCTTGCTCTATTTTTTCTTGATAGTATTTATTATTGTCTATAAAACTTTTCCCAGTGTCATCTGGGTTTATAGTATCTAGCACAGCCACTTCTTTACCTTTATTTTCCATCAATAATTCACCATTACTGGTATGTAATAGACTACTTCTCAAAGAGAAACTAATATCAACAAACTTTTGCTTGTCAATTACCGCCATAGAAAATAGCAATACAAAAAAACATAATAGTAGTGTAACTAGGTCACTATAAGTTGTCATCCACTCTGGAGCACCTTCAGGTGCATCTTCTTCAATTCTCTTCCTATTACCTGCCATAGTATCATTCCTTAACTTGCCATATCTTCATTTCCTTTGCTTCCCTCTCCACCGTTCTCAGCTATAAATTTTGCTTTTTGCTCCGGTGAAAGGAAAGTTGTCAACCTATGTTCCATAATTCTTGGATTTTCACCTGCCTGTATAGATAAAACACCTTCAATAATCATCTCTTTTAACTGTATTTCCTGGCTGCTCTTTAAATTCAATTTATTCGCTATTGGCGTACATACATAATTTGCAAGTACACTACCATATAGAGTTGTTATAAGTGCAACAGCCATAGATGGCCCAATTTTAGAAGGATCATTCAGACTACTTAATAATTGTATTAAGCCTATTAGTGTACCAATCATGCCCCAAGCCGGAAACAAAGCTGCCATGGTTTTAAATAGTCCCTGTCCTTTTTTATGTCTCATTTTCAGATTATCTAACTCTAAATTCATAGAATCC
>CAYYEC010000548.1:0-2613 GCA_964470745.1 uncultured Eubacteriales bacterium
GCTATTTTCGTTTCTACTACATTACTATTCCAATTTATTTCTACTTCTTTTTTATGTGACCATCCTCCGTCAATCCACTCAAATAGTCCACCATCTTCTATGTAGTAGTCTGCTCCTGAATTCTGCCAATTATCTTTATGTCTTCCTGTTGTTATATCTTCATCTGTATCTATGTAAAATTCGTTCCAACCACCTATTCCTGTTCCTTTTACCAACAGGTACATATTACTTTCATCCTGTACTACTGTCAGGCTTTCAAGGTTTCCGTCTCCTACCGATGTAGCTTCTATTCCTTCCCAATCACTTGCATCTCCATCCACTACTATCTCTGCTATTGGTGAATGTACATAATATGTACTTGTTGTTACATCAAGTACATCACCATTAACCTCTATCTCATACTCTTCTGCTCCATCTACTGCATCCCATTCCAATACTATACTTCTACTTCCTGGTATACCACTTAAATTCATCACTTTATTTGTATCATTCACTACATTCACAACTGATGTAGTAATTTTGCCACCATAACTTGCTGAAATTTGGGCTTGTCCCTCACCTACTCCAGTTAATAGTCCACTATCATTAATCGTAACAACAGACTCATCTGTTGACTCATATACTGCAAAATCTGTAACGTCAAGTGTACTATTATCTGAATATACTGCTGATAATACAGTTTGATTTGTTTCACTAACATTTAAATTGTATTGACTTTGGTCTAATATTATCGAATCTAATGTTAAATCTCCTGCATACACTCTTTGCTGAAATGATATATCGTTACCTGAAAAACTTAACAGTTGTAATAATAGTATTATAGACAATACTATAGAAGTAATCTTTTTTAATTTGAACATTATTTATTCCCCCACAATTTATTTATATTTTGCAATAAGTATATATAATTATATTTTTACATACATATGTTAACATGCATAATTTTACATGTAAAGTAATACTTTTGTCGATTTTTGTCGAATTAAGATTATTTTTAGTTTTTGATGTATGCATTTGTTTATGTATACTTATTGATATGATTTCATGATATTCATTACATTTTAATTTAAATATTTATATAGCCTGTTTACAATTCCTTAATAGCAATAATAATGACAAATAATTTGTATATTCATCCACCCCAAATCTTTTTCGTCTCCTCATCCTTGTCTACATTTCTCTTAATATAATAAACAAGCAGATTTTCATTCTCATAAAAAACACTTATGTTATCGAACTTTGCTTTGTACTTATTAATCCACTGCAGCAGTTTTTCATTATCCTCTTCAATTTTATTATAGCTTTCCTGCAGGTTTTCAAAATCAGTCCTAAATACATTCTTCTGGTAAAATAATAATACATTTACTGGTATCTCATTTGCCTCATCCAGCACATTTTTATCAGGCTTATATTTTTCTAAAAATACAGATAACATTGTATTAAACTCTTTCCCTAGAACCAGTGCATAAATACCTTCACCGGAGTATACAATTGTCCAATCTGTAGGCTTGACATTCTCAGTAACTTTTAAATATCCATCAATTAAACTACCATTTACCATCTTATAAGGTATTATAGGTTTAAATTGATCAGCACAGATTCTTCCATATCCTATACTTAAACCAATAACAACAAAAATAATTAAAAATTGAGATTTTTTAAGTTTTATTTTACATAATATATGCCTGTACACAATATTCCAAACTAGCCCTAGTGTTATTGGTATACACAGTGCCCATAGCTGTATTCCTCTTGTTTCCAATACTTCATTCTTGGTAATAACGGGTCCAAAATAATAAATTACAAATGTGGAAATTCCAAGAATAGAAATAAACTTTTCCGAAGATAAATTAAAAAAATGTTTGTCTTTAAATTAACGAATAAATGAATAAAAGTGCCAGACAAATAATTGTTATAGAATCAAGAATACTTAATTTCTTAAAAGTTATTTCCATCATTTCACTGGTAAGATATTCCATCAATGTTCCTAAAGTATTAATTCCCATTATTTTTATTTTCTCCAATTCCATTAAAAATCATAAACATAAATAAAATACCAATACCAAGCCCAATATAAGCAAAAGGTATAAGGTGAACAAAAGCTGTAACTGCAAGGCCACTGCCGCCAGCCAGCAAATATTCCAATTTTGAATTTTTATAATATCTATAGAAAAAATAAATAGATGGAAGTGCAAATAAAAGAGCAAATTCCTGTGAGTTTGTAGCTGCATGTCTTTCCAAATCACCACTTGATAAAATTAACTCCCCCATAATTCCATATACAAAAGCAGAAATCAATCCTAGAGCTTTATTATTTGTAAATCTGCTAACTGCAAAATATATAGCTAATATTATCAATGTGCTGCATAAAGGTCCGATATAATTTAAAACATATATTCCATCAATAAAAGAAAACTTTTTTATAAAAGCCATTGATAGTTTGTGAAAATATGAATGGTAAATAACCTGCAAATTTCTTTTTTGTGATTTTTTATTGTTTTTATCAATTAAATCAAAAACCTTTAATTTTATATTTTCAATAAACTCGTTAAAACTATCTAAAGATTTATTTTTAGTAAAAATAATTATTAAAGTTAAATGCAAGTAAAGAAT
>CAYYEC010000549.1:0-2612 GCA_964470745.1 uncultured Eubacteriales bacterium
TTACAGAACATTTTTTTGTTTAAACTGGCTTATATTGCCTTTGTAAAAAACATTTCCATCGGCTGTTCATATTTTGCTATGTTAACCAGCAAACCACCAGCATCCTGATAGCCAAGTTTTCTATAGAAATGCTGTGCATCTTCATCAACCTGCGTAGAAGTCATAACCATTCCATAACCCTTTGACTTCATATCATTTTCCCAATAATCCATCAATTTTCTTCCATACCCTTTTCCTTGAAAATCATATGCCACAAAAAGCATAGTGCAAAAAGGAGTATTATCCCAAAAAAGATTATATCTTAATAATCCAACTCGTTTACCATTTTCAGATAGAACATATCCCATTTTTCGATTAATTTTATCAATAAATTCTTCTTCTTTTAAATGTGAGTCCAATTGAAACCAAAACTCTTTGTCTTCTGTATTAACATATTCAATATTCATACATCTTCACCCATTCCCATTTCTCTTGATAATAAGATTAAAAATTCATTTTTCATTTCTGCTAAACCTCCAACTACATCTTGCAATGAATAACTTTGTTCAGTTCTAATAGTCAGAAAAACTAAACTTTTTTACTAATGTACACGATTGAAAAACTTAAGAATACTCTGTATTCCAGCAAGTACTTGTTTATCTTCAATCGCAGGTCTCTCATTTGTATTATGTGAAAATGCGACTTCATGTATGTTGTAACAATTCATGTGATGTAAAAGTGTACATGCTGTTCCATATGCCTTATCTATATGACCATCGCCACCACCAACTAATAATACAGCGCCCCTTTTGGCTTTTATAATTGGTTCTTCTTTTCTAAAAAATCTAGCACAATAATAGGTTTGAAGTCTACTTCCCACGTCTAAAAGCTTTCCTGTCAGTTCTGAAAAATATATTGGAGAAGCAATTAAAATGTTGTCACATTCTTGAATATAATCATATATTTCTTGCATTTCATCCTTTATAGCACAACCGCTATTTTTCCAACAAAATCTGCAATCTAAGCAGGGTGAAATATCACATCTATAAGCATTCAAAATTTTGTATTCGCCAATAGTTTTTCCCCTTATTATGTTAATTAAGTCTGATGTATCACCACTTATTCTTGGAGACCCATTTATAATTAATGTTTTCATATATACCTTTCGAAGCTTAAATTTAAAGATTTAATGTATCGCGATCCACAGCTGAATTTTATCACATATTTTAGCTTTTCGCAATGCAAATACACTGCTATATCCAGCCGATTTATTACCAGAATTTAAACTTTTAAAAGAAAGTGACCAATCTTAGATTTTACAAAAATTCAAGGCCATCTTCAGCATCCATCCAAAGCTAATCTTACATATTCTAACGGCTCATCAATCGACAACGCATCTAGTGAACATTGGAAGCAGCCAGTTTATTCGAATTCTTCTTTACGCCTTATTGCAGTCAATTCTCAGTAAAATCGAATGTAGTTACGTCAAAACAGTATTGGTTGTAGTTGCATACACTAATCTTGTCCATTCCATATCAAATTCCACAATAGTTACATTTACATATAAGCTGGTTATATGCTCGTTTTTGGAGTTACAGTACCATATTTATCTTTTAGAAAGCCAAACTCATGTTTGACTATTGATTGAAGAAGGTTTTTTACCCTTGTTGATCGCTTAAAGGCTTGGTCATGAAAACATTGAAACCACACTTCAAACTTATTCACATCTTTATCCTAATAAGCATAGTGAAGTTGCTGATAGATTGGATAAAATAAATGATAATATGACACCACTGAAACACCTGAAAATAAATAATAGTACGTTTCTAGTACAGTATATGAAAAAGAGCCCCTGTAGACCTAATAAAATCAAGGTATACAGGGGTTTATCATCCTATTCCCACTCAATAGTAGCTGGTGGTTTACTTGTCACATCGTAAACAATTCTGTTCACATTGTCAACTTCGTTTACTATACGGTTGCTTACTTTTTCCAGAACTTCATATGGTATTCTCGCCCAGTCTGAAGTCATGCCGTCTGTACTGGTAACTGCCCTTAATGCAACAGTATGAGAATATGTCCTCACATCACTCATTACTCCTACACTTCTTATATTGGGAAGGCAGGCAAAATACTGCCATATTTCATTTTGCAGTCCGGCTTTTTTAATTTCATCTCTGAAGATAAAATCTGCTTCACGTACTATTTTTAATTTATCCTCTGTAATCTCTCCGAGAACACGAATTGCCAGACCCGGTCCGGGGAAAGGCTGTCTACCCCTTATTTTTCAATATTTTATTTATAGATTTAAATTAGATTTGAAAATTGCTTAAAATAAATTTTAGGGACTAAAAATTATGAGCTTTTACGCAGCCTGACGTCCCCATTTTTTGCCTAACATTTCGCTTTAAAGTGAATCTGCTTAATTTATTTCCTGCTAAATAATTGATTTATTCCGGGAATTCTATGTATTATTTTGATTATACTATGCTCTGGGTATCATATAGGTATCAGCCATACATCCCTAATAAATTTATTTTAACATTACGATTCCTCGCTCCATTGTTTTTCTTCTTCAATATTATGAAGGGCTTCATAATGATAAGATTTTGATATTTTTCGCAACATTTCTC
>CAYYEC010000550.1:0-2518 GCA_964470745.1 uncultured Eubacteriales bacterium
GTATCTGTCATATCCTTTTGTACAGGAAATTTTATAATTTCAACACCTTTTTCAATGTAATACTGAAGATATTCTTTATTTATAGAATCAAAATCACCTACTAGTAAATCAGGTACATAACCCATTTTTTTTAGATGATTTGCTCCCCCATCTGCGCATAAAATCAAATCAGCCGCATCAATGTAAGGCTTATAAAAGCTATAATCTATAATTGTTCCACTACATAAAATAACTACGTTCATTTATTTTCTCCATAATCCTTTAACAATTCATTCCAGCCAAATATCCTGTAGAAAAAGCTATAGTAAGGTTGAATCCACCAGTATATGCATCTACATCAATTATTTCGCCGGCAAAGAACAAACCTTTAATAAGCTTCGACTCCATAGTTGATGGATTTATTTCATTTGTAGCAACTCCACCCGCTGTTACAATAGCTTCTTCTAATGGTCTTGAACCTGATATTGTTAATTCAAATTTTTTAAAAATATCAACAAGTGACTTTCTTTCTCCTTTTGTTATCTGATTGACAAATTTATCAGGAGAAATATCCACAAGATCGATAATTACAGGTATAAGTTTTTTTGGTAATAGATCATCTAAAGAGTTTTTAAACTGCTTCCTTGAAAATTTTTCAAAATCCCTTTGTATCCTCTGATCTAGTTTTTCGTAAGTCAAGGCTGGTTTTAAATCAATAAATAACTTTATATCTTTAAAATTATATTTAAGAATATGTCTACTACTACTTAGTATAACAGGTCCTGACACACCAAAATGGGTAAAAATCATTTCACCAAAATCACTATATACTTCCTTACCTTTTTTATCAACTAATTTAATAGAAATATTTTTTAAAGAAAGTCCCTGTAACTCTTTAACAAAACCATCTTTAGTTTCTAATGGTACTAAGGATGGTTTTAATTCAATTATCTTATGTCCCAGTTGAGATGCCATTTTATATCCATCTCCCGTTGAGCCTGTCCCTTTATAGGACGCTCCACCTGTAGCTAAAATCACTGAATCAACTTCCAAGACTTTTCTGTCTTTAAATCTAATACCAGTGACCTTTTTATCCTTTATAATAATCTCTTGAACAGGGCTATCTAATAGAACTTCTACATCTTTATCCTGAATATATTTTTTTAAAGTTTCAACCACATCTTTAGCTCTATCGGATTCTGGAAATATCCTTCCTCCCCTTTCAATTTTTGTTTTTAAACCATAGCTATTCAAAAGATCTAAAATATCCATATTTGAAAAAGTATAAAATGCAGAATACAAAAAATTTCCGTTGCCTGGAATATTACTAATCAAATCTTCAATTTCTGCACTATTAGTAATGTTACATCTCCCCTTACCGGTAATAAGTAATTTTTTACCTAAAATATTGTTTTTTTCAATAAGAAATACTTTCTTTCCACATT
Source organism: uncultured Eubacteriales bacterium (assembly GCA_964470745.1). Taxonomy (GTDB): domain Bacteria; phylum Bacillota; class Clostridia; order DSM-8532; family CAYYEC01; genus CAYYEC01. The sequence continues at coordinate 1,425 of CAYYEC010000550.1, forward strand.
CAGCAGCTCTGCCAGCAGCTATCAATCCAGCAGCACCTGCTCCAATCACAGCAATCCTTTTTATCATTAAACATCTCCATTATTGTTTTAAAGAATTTAATTATTTTCATCAAAAGAATTTTCATCTTTTTCATAAACCTGATACTCATCCCAAATATTTTCTAGTCTTTCAAACGTTTCATAAAGTTTTTTCTGTCTATTCATTCCTACAGCAACAATAAGAGCATTTATTACACTTAGAGGAGCAACCAATGAATCTACGAAAGAAGCCATATCACTTCTTGCAATAATAGAATGATCCGCACTTTGAGCAATTGGTGAATCATAGCTATCTGTTATAGCAATTACCTGTGCTCCTTGTTTCTTTACAAACTGCATTGCTTTAGTTGTTCTTTTAGAATATCTGGGAAAGCTAATACCTATCACCACATCCCCTTCTCCAGCTCTTATTATCTGTTCAAACATTTCGCTTACACTTGTTGTATGGACAAGCCTAATATTATCAAATATTAAATTAAAATAAAATCCAAGAAAGCTTGCAAGAGGGGCACAGCTTCTTACACCTAATATATATATTTTTTTTGCCGAAAGAATACTGTCTACAATCTCATTAAACCTATCTTTATTTATTTCTTCCATTGTAATCTTAAGCTTTTCCATATCCGATTGTAAAACACTTTTTAGAATGTTTTCTTTATTTATTCTATTTGATGATACTTCAATTCTTTGGACAGAAGTAAGCTTACTTTTAATAAGCTCACGTAAAACTTTCTGCAGCTTAGGATATCCATCAAACCCTAATTCAATTGCAAATCTGACAACAGTTGACTCGCTTACACCTACAACTTCTCCTAACTTTGCAGCAGTCATAAATGCAGCCTTGTCATAATGATCTACTATAAAATTTGCAATTAATTTTTGTCCTTTACTTAAATCCGTATGTTTATCATGTATTAATTTTATAAGATTTTCCACCATATACACCTCAAAATTTTATTAAATATTCTATATGTTTTGCAATAAATCTTTTACATTTTTAATTCAAATATTGCAAAATCATATACCTCTGTTTATATGTTGCATATTTCTTCCAT
>CAYYEC010000551.1:0-236 GCA_964470745.1 uncultured Eubacteriales bacterium
TACCAACAGCTTTTTGCTGCTGCAATGACGCTGACGCAATAGCTCTTATCAAGATTCTTGTACACCTTAATATCAAAGTCCCTGAGGATATATCTGTTATTGGATTTGATGATATAGAATCTTCAAGAAGAATTATCCCTGAACTTACAACTATGCGAGTTGAGAAGGAGTCCATGGGGAAAATTGCTGTAGAGCGTTTGATTCGTATAATGAACCATGAAGATAGAGTTACACAA
>CAYYEC010000551.1:246-2516 GCA_964470745.1 uncultured Eubacteriales bacterium
TGATGTCTACCACTTTGGTTGAAAGGCAATCTGTAAGGAAAATTCAAAAATTGGTCTAAAGATGATATTACAATGAACTAATATCATCTTTTTTAAACCCCCAAAATATCATTCCTATCATAAAAAGCAAAATTGTAGGGAGAGTCATAGCAATCCTTAGCGTAAAATAACTGCCTGATATTCCCATGAAATAAGGAATTATAGTTGAACCGATACCTCCACTTCCGATAATCAGTGAGAAGGTAGTACCGGATGGAGCCTTTGAGATATTACTTCCATAGGATGCTATAAGAGGCCATAAGCTTGAATATCCAAGACCCATTAGAGTAATCACTAACCAAATAATAAATTCGCTTTTTGAAATAATTGATACTAATGTAACAAAAGAAGAGAAGAATGCTAAGAATATAACTATATTTTTTGTGTTGAATCTGGATAGAAAGTATCCACAGACAAATCTACCTACAGTCATTGCCAGCCAGAATACTGCAACTGAAACACTTGATTTAATTAACGAAAAATGTATTACACTCTCCATTAATGTTGATAACCAGCCCCAGCTGCCAACTTCTGAACCGGTATAGAACATCATACATAAACATATTAATATAAATTTCTTGTCTTTAATTAATATATAAAAATCCTTTAATGTTATTTTATTTCCCTGGTTTGGAATTGATACTTTACTTTGGATAAAGACTATGGAAACAATAAGTGATAAAATACCTAAAACTATATAACAATACTTCCAGCTAATATTTGATGATAATACAATTCCGGCAGTAATAGGGCCAGCAATTGCTCCAAAACCAAAAAAAACCTGAGAAAGATTAACGTAATAGCTGTTATTCTCAGGATTTGTATCAGAAATAACAGCATTTGCAGTACTTTCAGCCAAACCTCCAAAACCACCAAGGAAAAACATTATTACAAAAGAAGTTATATAATTTGCCGACAATGGAAACAAAAGCAACGTTAGAGAAAAACCTACGAGAGAAACAGATAAAATTGTTCTCTTACCAAAATTATCTGATAATACACCACCAACAAAAATAAATGCTACAAATCCTAGAAATTGAACAGTAAAAAATATTCCGGCTTGGGCTGCAGTTATTGAAAAAGATGTGGCTATTTCAAGTAATAAAGGGCTTATTACAGTTAAAGAAAAAGCAAATACAATTAAAATGGCAAAACATATACTGGTGATAAATTTTCTTTCCATAGATTACCTCACGTTTATACTGAAATTTGGATTTTCAATATTATAAATCCAATTTTTTCTTAATCCCTAATGAATTATAGCAGATGGTCGATTCAGAGTCAAACATTATATTTTAAGTATAATATTGACATAAACTGCAGTGGTAGGTATAATGGTCAGTATTAGAAAAAATATTAAAATTTGGGAGTATTTCTTTTGGTGCATAATTAATAGATGGAGGTACTGAAATGGATAGAGTTAAAATATCAAAGATAATCTATATATTAATTATTGTTTTTAGTATAGCTGCAATTTTTTTGTAAATAGCAGGATTAGTCCGCCATATAACATTCTTTTTCTTATTCTTGCTTGTGTTGCCTTATAAAACATATTGGAAACCTCTAAACTGTATTTTTTAGCTACAAACCATCCCTAACATGCCTTCTAAATGGTAAAAGATAATCGGATTATCTCAGCAGTTTATTTTGTCTAAAACCTTATATTATCTCTTGGGTTCCTTCGGAATTCATTGGGAGTTGTCCCACAAATCTTGTGAAAGGCACGGTAAAAGGAGCGCAAACTGTTGAATCCTGAGTCGAATGCAATCTCCGTAACCGATTTAGTTGTAGATAGAAGCAGTTTCTGAGCAAGAGCCACTCGCCGTTCGTTTATATAAGATAAGAATGATGTATGGAGTCGTTTGGAAAAGATCCGTGAGACAAGAAACTTACTAATGCCCAATTCTCTTGAAAGCTTATCCAGGGTAACAGGCTCCATAAAGTGATTGTCCAGATATGCCAGAATACTTCTGATTATGTCCAGGTCATTGGTATATTCTATTTTTTTAAGTGACAATAATGGAAGGATATGACCCAGCACCACGGATATATAAGCCTTGATTAAGCGGCTGTCACAATTGTTTGTATATAAATTGTATAATGTTTTAAGAGCGTTTGAAACCTCACCATTCACCTGGTGTTTTGAAATAATCGGGTTACTCGGAATATTCTTCGTCAAATCTACAGAAAAGTCTCCTGGAAATATAGCATCAAAAAAAAACAGCAGTATC
>CAYYEC010000552.1:0-2505 GCA_964470745.1 uncultured Eubacteriales bacterium
TTTCTTTTATAATATCTGATTTTAACTTCACAGTTAGTTTTTCATTTGGCTCTTTACCAATAATTCTTGTAAATATTCTATTTCCTGTAACTTCTGCAGAAATAAGTATTGGATAGTCCATATTATTCTGAAATTTGAAATCTATATATCCTTCAGCTATTGTTGCATCTCTACCATGTCCTACATAGCTTAATGGCAGCGTATGATGCTTTCTTTCAATGACCTCCAGTCTTGTAAGCAAAACCGAATTATACAAAGTCGATGTCAATTGACAAATCCCCCCACCAATGCCTGAAACCAACTCATTTTTCAGGATAATCGGAGCTTCTTTGTAACCATTTTCAGCAACTCTGGCTCCTAATTTTGTATCCATAGAAAATATTTCTTTAGGCATAAGCAGCGTATTATTAATTTTTTCACAAGCCACTGCTATATTCTCACTTCTATTTGCATTACCTCTATTAAATACAGTATTAAACTCTCCATATACCTGTTTTATACCTCTAATATTTTTACTTATCAACTTAGGTATAACATCATCTACATTTAGTTCTATATAGGAAAAATCTCTTTCTAGTATCTTATTTTCTATTAATTTCACACTTTTGTCAACATTAAGACTTGTTCCGATAGTCTCATTTTCAATAATTATTTGACCCTTATTGTATGATATTTTTGCATTTTTCTCTTTTTTATCAATCTCAGTTTTTATGCTTAACAAAATATTCTTAAGTTTTTCTTTATCATAATTTTCTTCACAAATTAAATTTGTATTATTCCTATAAGTTCTATATATAGTAGAAATGTTTTTAAATATATTTTCATCTCTTCCAATATTAAAGGCATTATTTACAACATCTTTGATTGATAGCTGATATTTCAACTCTTCCATACTTATTTGCCATGTTTTGTCATTATATTTCAGTAATATTTTTTCGTTATTAAATTTATTGGAAAGCTTATCATTTAATAGTTCTTCCACCTGAAGTTTTGTCAGACCTCCAACATAAATTCCCTCAATATATATACCTTTATAAAATGTATTCTGGGCAAATATTTTAATAAAAAGGGCTATGGCAATTAATGATATAAATATCATTAACCCAAATACAAATGTTTTTTTATTCTTAAATAAATCAACCAACATAATAATTAACCTTTCAAATATGATTTATTGTTATCCTTCTATATTTTTTTGCAATAAACCTTTTTATATTTCTATTCATATTGCAAAATAATATACCTCTGTCTATATGTTGCTTAATTTTTTCATGTAATATCTTTTTTGCAACATATATATTATAATTATTATTAGTTGATTATAATATGTATGCAATTTTTTTATTATTGTCAGCGAATATGGTTCAAAATTACTGACACTTATAATTTAATAATTTCAATATTCTCAATTGCTTTTTCTATCATATCATCAATTTCAAGTACAGATTCAAATCTTATTGTTTGCTCTAAGGTTGGCTTGGTTTTTGGATGTTTTGCAACAAAAACAGTACAACAATCTTCGTATGGAAGTATTGAAGTCTGAAATGTATTAATTTTTCTCGCAATATTTATAACTTCATTTTTGTCCATACCAATCAATGGTCTGAATACAGGTAATTCTACTGCACTATTCGTAACAACCAGGCTTTGCATTGTCTGACTTGCCACCTGACCTATGCTTTCACCGGTTATTAAAGCATGGGCACCTATTTTATTTGCCACCCTTTCAGCTATTTTCATCATTATCCTTCTCATTATGATAGTAAGATATTCTTCCGGGCATTTTTCATTAATTTCTAATTGAATATCCGTAAAAGGAACAACGTGAACATTTATTTTTTGTGTGAATGTTGAAAGAATTTTCGCTAAATCTATCACTTTTTCTTTGGCACGTTCACTTGTATATGGATAACTGTAGAAATGAATCGCATCTATTCCAACTCCACGTTTTGCAATCATCCAGCCTGCTGCGGGACTGTCAATGCCTCCTGATAAAAGCAGTAATCCTTTTCCATTTGTACCTACCGGCATACCACCATGAGCAGGTATAATTTCAGAATAAATATAAGTGTTTTCCCTTATTTCAACATAATGTATAAAGTCAGGATTTTTTACATCTACTTTTAACTCCGGGATATTAGTTAATAAATGCGCACCGATCTCCATTGAAACTTCAGGGGATTGCATCGGAAACCTTTTATCACCTCTTTTTGTTTCAACTTTAAAGGTTTTATACCCGGTTTTCTCTAACAAGTTTTTAACCAGTTCCAAAGACTTTTCTTTCATTATTTCAAAATCAGTATCAATCTTCCATACAGGACTAACTGAAACTATGCCGAAAACCTTTGTAATTGCTTCCATTGCACCTTCAAAATCATAATCATCTTTCTCAGGCTCAACATATATTCTTCCCTGTGACTTCATTACACTTATTTTACCTATACCATATAATGCTCTTCTAATGTTTTTTATTAGTTTATTTTCAAAATTAGGTCTATTAAGACC